>CAIYGK010000540.1 GCA_903925725.1 uncultured beta proteobacterium
CCAAGGCAAGCACCCGATGCTGGAAAAGCGGGCTCTGCAAGAAGAAACCAAGAAACAATGGGTGGACACCCACTTCACAGACGGCAAGATGTGGGAGCAGTACGAGAAGCAAGACCCCGAGAACCGGGCCAAACTGCGTATTCCGCTGATCGTGACCGATGATTCCGGCATCGTGACCGTTCATTCCGGTGATCGTGACCGACGGTTAGAACAAGCCGGACACAGCGCGCTGTGAATTGTAGGTAATTTGGTTTCTTGGGGTCGGTTTTTCCTTTTCTTTAATGACTTCAAGGGCGCGTCAGCGCCCCCTCCCGTCACTGCAAGTCGGGAACCTGAACGGCGTCTTGGCTACCTGATGGTTGTTGCTTGGAACGGCGCAACGACTCTCCCTTGAGGGTGATCCGGTGCGTGCGCTGCAGCAGCCGGTCGAGCATCGCGTCGGCGATAGTGGCGTCGCCAATCCAGCTGTGCCAATGCTCTACCGGCAACTGACTGGTAATGATCGTGCCCCGAGTGGCAGCGCGGTCATCAATGATCTCCAGCAAGTCTGCACGCGTGCCGGCATCCAGTGCAGCCACCGCCCAGTCATCGAGAATCAGAACATCGGTCTTGGCCAATTGAATCAGCCACTTGCCAAAGCTGCCTGAGCCGTGCAACACACGCAACTCCTCGGCCAACCGTGGCGTGCGCAGATAGCTCACCGTGTGTCCTCGCCGACAGGCGTACTGCCCCAGTGCGCAAGCCAGCCACGTCTTGCCCGAGCCGGTAGCACCGTTGATGATCACCGTATGACCCGTCTTGATCCAGTCCCCCAGCGCCAAACTTGTAATCTGGCCTCTGTCAACACCGCGGCCGGCGCGCGTATCCACATCCTCAATCGTGGCCTGCGGATACTTTAACCGCGCCAAGCTCAACAGTCGGGTGCGCCTGCGATCATCGCGACTGGCCAGTTCTCGCTGCACCAGCATGGCAAGACGCTCCTCAAAGCTCAGAGCGCCCAGACGGGGCTGGGTTAACTGCTCTTGCAAGGCATCTGCCATGCCCGAGAGCTTGAGGCTGCGTAACTGGGTCAGAGTTTGTTGGGTCAACATCGGTGAAGCTTCACTGTTGGATTGATGGGTTGATTTCATTGGTAATACCCCGCTCCACGAACATGGTCGTGCGCCGGACTGCTCCACAGGTCAGCAGCAGCAGGTTTGACCAGATCTCGCCCACTGACCAGGATGCCTTTGACGTGGCGATACTGGCAGCTGCCCAAGCTCAACGCCAGCGAACAAGCCGCCTCCAGCCGGTCTTTGCCATAGCGCTTGCTCAAACCCAACAACCCCAGCGCTGCTCGGTATCCGTGCTCGGGGTGTTTGAAGCGCTCCAGCAGCTTTTGAATCAACCCACCGGTGCCAACACCGATGGACAGGCCCCAGTCAATGAGCCGTTGGGGTGACCAGTCGCGATGTGCCAGGTGGGCCGCTGGCATGTGCGCATCCAGCGTGGTGAAGCCGCCAACATGGGTGCTGCGCGCGTGCACAGCCACGCGCTGGCCACGGTGCAGCAACTCCACACACGTACGGGTCAGACGCGCATCGAGCGATTGACCCACCAGTGCATTGGGCACGCTGTAGCGGTGGCGTTCAATCTCCACGTGGTAGTCGACATGCACGCGCACTGTCTTGAAGGTGGCCATCTCATAGGCTTGCAGCGGTAAGCTCGACAGGGCCGGGGCGTCAATTTCGGTGAAGACGCTATGACGGCTACCGGGGAGTTTCTGGAATGCTCGCTCGTTGAGTGCCTTGAGCAGCGGCTTGATGGCGCGGTTGGCATCAAGCACACTGGCCAGGGGCACATGGCGCAGTTTGGCCATGATCCAGCGCTCAACGACTTGTACCGCCGATTCGGCTTTGGCCTTGTCCTGCGGGGTATGCGGACGCGCCGGCAGGATGGAGACGCCGTAGTGCCGGGCAAAGTCGAGCACACTGTCGGTGGCTCGAGGCTCGTAGCGGTCGCATTGTGCGATGACAGCACGCGGATTGTCGGGCACGATGAGTTGGGGCACGCCACCCATAAAGTGCAGCGCGCCGACCATACCCTCGATCCAGTGAAGAGTTTTTTGGCCAGCGGTTGCCAAGACGAATGTGTAGCTCGATGCACCAAGGGCGGCGACAAAGATGTGCGCCCGGCTGCCGTCACTCAAGCCCAGGGTGGGGCCGGCGAAATCGACAAACAGTTTTTCACCAGCACGGTGTGTTTGGCGCATTGATCGTTTGAGGGTTTTAGCCCAGCGCCGGTAGCGTTCGCAGTATTGGGAGTATTGGTGGGTCCGGCCATGGGGGTTGTTGGCCTGGTGCTCCTGCCACAGTAGCATCAGGGTCATGCCCTTGCGGCTGAGTTCACGGTGGACTTGAGCGAAGTCAGGTTCAATGTAGTGAGCGTTGCCGCCATCCACACTGCTGCCTGGCAGCAGATGAGCCTGCAGTTGTGCCTCTGTCATCGTCTGGATCTGGCTCCAGTTCAGCCCAGCTGTCTTGGCCAAGGCAACGTATTTGGCGACCACGCCTTTGGATATCTTGAGTGCTCTGGCTGTGCGTTCGAGCGAGTGCTCAAGCTCCAGCTTGTACCGTAGTGCTTCTTTGATCATGCGCGTGTTCATTTGCTTGGGTGGCATCGGGACTCCTGTAGAAGCCCCCGAGCCTATCCCCGGTGGATGAGATTTGCGCTGTGCACGATCTGCTCGAAACCGATCGGTCACGATCACCGGAATCGTCGGTCACGATCCCGGAATCCGATATTTACACCCCTTCGGGGCATCGGTCACGATCATCGGAATGACCGGTCACGATCCTCCGGAATACCCAACCTTGATCTTTCCATCGCCTGGCTGTGCCATGTAGGAAAGATTATTGGAGGTTTTGGGCGTACTCATGCTCATACTCCCTCCTTCGACAGGCCAACAATCGGGCGGATATTCAGTTTCAACAGGATCTC
>CAIYGK010000541.1 GCA_903925725.1 uncultured beta proteobacterium
AGCCTGCCGTTCTCACCTGGGGTACCTCAAAGGTGATTTCTCCCATGCGAGTGAGCATGGTCTTGGACTTGTAGCCGTTGGCCTGGTCGACACGCTGGGCACTGCGCTCGTAGGGCATGGCCTGCAGGTGCTGGGCGCGCTCAATGCGAGAGGCTTCGTTGACAAGGATGCGCAGCGCTTCACCCGCACCATCAAGACCATTGGCAAGTAGGCAGACATAGGCATCGTGCAAGGGCTGGGTAGCGTCGTCGAGATTGGCTCGTTGGGCCATGATAAATTCTTTCTGTAGGGCAAGGCATTGAGCCAAACCAGGAGGGGGGCCTCCGGCGGCCTGGCAGGGGCCTGATTGTAAAAATCCAAGAACCAGAAACTCCAGGTTTCAGTGCTCAGGGAAATTACAGAAAGAATGTTGCACTAACTCCCTATTGACGGAGTAGGCTAATGGGTGACCCCAATTAGTTCTTTCAATCATGGACTGCTCAATCATGCAGACTGTTACATTTTTAATGGCGCCAGCTTCGACTTCTTCGTAGATTCCTTCTTCTCGCAAGAAATCTTCAAAGCTCGATCCAATGTGGTCACTTTTCATTTCAAACCTTTCAGTCGTTGCAACCGGTCTTTGGCCAAGTCCAGATCAGGTTTTGGTGTCTTCTGGCTCTTCTTGATAAAGCCGTGCAAAAGCACATCGAGCTTCCGTTCACTACAGATGCTCAGTGTGCAATTAATTGGCTGCGACGCTCAGGCTCTTCGGTTCAACGGCCAGGCGCATACCCATGGCATCAAGGATCGCGCGAAAGCTGCTTAGTGCCGGGTTTCCGTCAGCTGAGAGCGTTCTGTAAATCTGCGTCGGATTGAGATGTGCTCTATCTGCTATGGCTTGGACTCCACCAAACGCCTTGGCAAGTTGGCGCAACACCACCAACAATTCGGCTTGATCTCCATCAGCCAGAACGCTGTTGAGCAACTCAAGCGCGTATGCTGGGTCTTCCTGAAAGACCTCGGTCATTGCAACGTCATGGGTCCTATGCTTCATCATCGGTTCTCCTTTGCCAGTCTTGCCAATACTCGCACGCCCTTGCCATATCTGCTTCTTGTGTTCGCTTGTCACCACCACAAAGCAACAACACAATTTCTTTGCCGGCAATTGCGTAATACACACGGTACCCCGCACCGACGTCAACGCGTAGCCTAAGCCTGCGATTGCTATCTTCATACTATTTAGCAGTCATCTTGATGATGGGTCGATCCAGCACAGCGCAGGGTCAATGCGCTGTGTCAATGCTTGTAATTTTTGGTCGGTGGTTAGAAGGCAGCAACCATAACGTTGTGCAAGGGTCACGAATATCATGTCATAAACGGGATGCTGGTGCCGCACGGCAGCGGCTATGGACTGAATGATGAGCGACTGATCGGCTACAAACTCATCGACCAGCGCCACCGCATCTTCATACAAGGCCAGCGCGGTGTCTTGCGCCAAGCTGCCGAAACGCACAGACTTCCAGAGTGTGTTACCCATTTCGCTGTGGAACAGGCTGGGGGCGATGACCCAGTCCGCCTGGTCAAGCACGGTGGCGAGCCGTAAACCCTCAGCCGTGCCCAGCACGATGTTGGCTGCGGCAGAAGTGTCAAGTACCAGACGCATGGATGATCAGCGCTCTCGGTCCTGCCGAATGGCGGCTTCCAGGTCAGGCATAACCGCTGGCGGCGTTTGCTGCGCATGGCGTTGACGAATTCTTTCAAGCGCTTGCAAACGCCGCAACTTGCCGTCGCCGCCAAGAGCCGCCGTCAGCTCTACCAAGGTTTGCTGGGTCAGGCTGCGGTGGGCTTGCTCAGCCCTGAAAGACAGTGCGTTGTAAATGCTGTCGGGCATTTGCCGGATTTGTAAAGAGGGCATGGTGATCCTAATTCGTCGTTATATGCATGCATTATGCATGCGCAATGAATTACCTATTTGAATGGATTCTGGATCTGCACAGTGGCTAACCTAAGCCTGCAACTGCTATCTTCATGTTGGTTGGGGAGAGACCGTTTATTCATCGCAAAACAGCCACGCCGGCTGCAACCGCGGCATCTTTGAGCTGCGCATCCTGCGTGGCGATGGGTAGGCCGTGGCGCATGGCCAGTTCAAGGTAGGCCGCGTCGTAGCAGCTGAGTTTGTAGCGCATGGCGAGTTCAAACAACTGACGTTGACCGGGGCCGGGGTTGGCGTCCACTTCGATCGGCAGGGTGCTCAGGGTGTCTAGTATTTCTCTGGCGGCATCCAGGCTGAGCTTGCCACGGGTACAGGCGGTTTTGAGTACGCTGGCCAGTTCGTGCTGCCACAAGCTGGGTACCAGCGCCTTGTCGCTTTCGAGCCGGGTTGCAATGGTTTGGCAGTAGCTTGTGGCCTGGTCTGGCAAATACCAGCCTGTGACCACCGAGTTGTCAAGCACAAAGGACATTAGTCGCGGCCCGCCTGAAGCGCTTGCGGCACAGTGCAGCCCAGCTCGGCGCCGGCACCTAGCACGCGCAAGCGCTGCATGGCACCAGAGACGCGCTGGCTTTGCTGTGGCGACGGCTTGGCACTGGCGTCAAGCGCTACCAGCCGGGCCACCGGCGAGCCATGGCGTGTGATGGTAATTTCTTCGCCGAGCTCTACCGCAGCAAGCAACTCCGAAAACCGGTTTTTGGCTTCAAATACGGCAATGGTTTTCATGACTCAAGTCTTTAAAATTCTGGATAGCCATATTTTTGCCTTGATTCGATCGGCAGTCATTTTGGTCACGCCGCGCCAGGGCGATGCCGGCAACACGTTGGTGTCCAGATGGCAATTTTCATGTTTTAGGAAACGCTAGCCTCTGTTTGGCAAGGTCATGGGCCAACCTGTTTCAGCAGAAAATCGATAATGAACTGATCTTTACCTGCCACCACCATGGCCATGACCTGGTCCATGTCGATGTTCATGTAGTCATGAACGATACGGTTGCGCAGCCCGACCACCGCGTTCCATGTCGCCACGTCTGCTTGCGCAAGCAAGCCGCAGTTAACGAGTGCAGTAAATGCGTCATAGGCCGATACCGGGACTGCTTGGTCGCGCGCCTTAAGGAGCTGCTTTGCTTTACCGATAGCGTTTTCAGTGAGTACTTGCAGGGCATGAAGTACACCGCCTTGCTCCAGGGGCGTCAATGTCCGTCCCTGCGCCAGGATCGCCTTGGCCTGATCCAGCAGGGCACCCTGCTCGGATGCGATGCGGGCGGTCTCGGCTTGGTATAGGTCAAGCCGCATGCTGCTTGTCCCAGTAGAAGTCTTCGAGTTCGCGCCAGGTGCGCCTCAAGAAGCGCGCCCAGGCAAGTGACTCAGCACCCGACAGTGGTAGCCCTTCTTCGGCCACACTGGCGCGCATGGCAAGATTGGCCCGACGCAGCTCAATGAGGTCAACAGATGCGTCAGGTATTTGCAGCGCGAGTGCGAGCTTGTGGCGCATTGTCTCGGTGTTGGCCAAAACCGTCAGCCAGTCAAGCTGTGCTGACCACTGAAGGGCGATGTCCCAATCGCTGGCGTCATGAGCCTTGCCGGTCGCGCGGCTACCCACAAGCACAGCAAATTCCAGGTGCGGCTGAGCACACAGGAGTGTGGCCAACGTGGCAATCGGCGTGCTGTCAGTCATTTCAGAAGCAATCATGGTGTTCGCATGGCACGCAGCAACGCAGCGTGTGCATGTTCTGGCAAGGCAATGCGCCCTCTCTCTTTGCATCGTCAGCGCGCGACCCAAAAAGGATAACCCGCGCGTCATCGCCAAGCACCGAATGGGCCGTTTCCTTGATGGCTTGGACTTGGTCGAGTGTGAGTCGCATGACGGAATTTTACGTAGGAGGGTAACCTAAGCCCGCGATGGCTATTTTCATTCGAATGGATTCTGGATCTGCAAAGTTGCTATCACCATGCCGCTTTGCATGTCTTCGGAAAACAGCGTTTCAGAGCCGGCCATGAGTGCGCTGGCAACGATGTTGGCATCAAAAAGCGATAGCTGGAATCGCTTGGCGAGTTCCACCGCCTTTTCATGCGAAGCCAGGGTCAGTGGCACCACGTCGCAGGCGGCCTTGGTGGCCAGCAGTACCGCATCGACTTCTTCCCACGGCATTTTGAGCTTGCGGCTGCAGACCGATGCGACTTCATTGAGCACTTGTACGCTGATAACGCCGCCTGCTTGCAGCAGGCTTTGGGCGCGATCGGCTTTGCCGACATCGCCCGACAAGAGATACAGGATGACGTTGCTGTCGATAAAGGGTTTGGTCACGCCGCGCTGTCTCGTTGGTTGGCCTGGAGCCGATCAAAATGAAAATCAGCCGGCAGGCGACCGCGAAATTGATGCAGGCGCTCAAGCAACTCTTGGGTGCCGGGCTTCTTGGTGACTTCAAACGTTCTGTCGCCGACCAGATGAAGATCGATTTCTTCACCCTCTTTCAGGTTGAGTGCCTGCACCAGATTGGCCGGAAACCGCACCGCCAGCGAGTTACCCCATTTTGAAACTTGCATGATTTGCCTTGATGGATATACGTAATCTCAAAGTATATCTTTTTAAAATTCTTCCGTCCGCCGGCGGCGCGAGCAGTGCAGCGTGTTTAGTTCAGAGATGCTTGGACGCATGATTTGGGCAGAGGAAGATTTTGTTTGTCACGTTTCATTGCCAGTTACTCGGCCGATGCTGGCAGTCTCTTGCTGCAGAGATTCAATTTCTGCCTTGAGCGCAGCGTATTCGTCCATCTTGCGTTGCAGGAAGCGCCCGGTCAGGGCCGCTTTTTCTGAAATGCCCCGAGGCGTGAGCAGATAGGCGTAGGCCAGTTTCTTCTTGCTGCTCTGAAAATTCTGCACTTTCAGCATGCCTTTGTCGAGCAGGGCTTTGAGGCAGTAGTTGGTTTTACCCAGACTCACACCAAGCGCGTCGGCCAGGTCGCGCTGATTCATGGCAGGGTTGGCTTCAAGCAGGCGCAAGACCCTGAAGTGAATATTTTCAGTCTCGTGGACTTTAAGAACCATGGGGAGACGGGGAGCGAGGGGGTTTTTGACACGCTACCGCCGTGCCGTGTAGCCATCGGCAGGCCGGAAAACGCTGTGAATGTTCAACTCTGAACAGATGCTAGCACGGTCAAAAGGGAAATGGCAAGCAATTTCCGGAGGAGTTGGAAATGAAAAACCCTCTGAAAACTTGCGTCTTCAGAGGGAAATCATGTGTGGTGCGGCTGGCAGGAATTGAACCCAC
>CAIYGK010000542.1 GCA_903925725.1 uncultured beta proteobacterium
GCTGCATTCGAGCTTGTGCAAGGTCCTTGCTCATGTCCTAGTCTCGCAGGCGTGGGTTGACCGCAAAATAGGCCAAGTCTGCCAGCAGATTAAGCACGATGTAGACCGTGGACGTGAACAGCACCACGCCCTGTACCACAGCGTAATCGCGATTGAAGACGGCATCGACAATCAGCTTGCCAAAGCCTGGAATCGAGAACACCTGCTCGGTCAGCACGGCGCCCGACAGCAGGGTTCCAAACTCCAGCGCGCCCAGTGTGATGATGGGTGTCAAGGCGTTGCGTAGCGCGTGTTTGAGCACGACGCTGCGCTCGTCCAGGCCCTTGGCACGCGCAGTGCGCACATAGTCGGCGTTCAGCACCTGCAGCATGGCGCTTCGGGTGTGGCGCATCAGCACAGCGGCGATGGCGTTGCCCAGCACGAAGGCAGGCATGATCATCGCAGCCAGGTTGGCTTTCAGGTCTTCGAAAGGGCTGACGTAGCCCGAGGCCGGCAACCACCCAAGTTGCACCGAAAACAGCAGGATCATCAAGATGCCAAGCCAGAAATTGGGCGTCGACAAACCCCACAGTGCAATCACGTTGGCGGCGTAGTCCCAGGCCGTATCCTTGCCGACAGCCGACACGATGCCGGCCGGAATGCCAATCAGCAGCGCAATCAGCATCGCCAGACTCGCCAGTTCAAGCGTCACCGGGAGCTTCTGCCGGATCAGGCCCAGCACAGGCTCCTGGATGCGCAGCGATTCGCCCAGATCCCCGTGCGCCACTCCCGCTATCCAGTAGGCATAGCGCACCGGCAGGGATTCGTCCATGTGCATCTTCTGGCGCAGGTAGGCGATGACAGTCGGGTCCTGGTTTTCGCCAGCCAGAATGACGGCCGCATCACCCGGCAACAGCTGTTGCAGCGCGAAGATGATGATCGTGACGAAGAAGATCGTCGGCAGGATCGCGGCCAGTCGCTTAAGCAGGTAGGCAGGCATGAAGCAGTTGCCCTCGTCTTACATCTTCAGGCCTTGCACCCGCACCAGGCCATCGGGGATGGGACGCATGCCGGTCAGCTTTTTGCTGGAGGCATAAAGCCAGTTGCGGTGATACAGGTAAATGATCGGACGTTCCTTGACGGTCTCGGCGGCGAGTGTGGCAAAAGCCTTGATACGGCCGGCGGTGTCGAGCGTGGTGCGTGAACGATTCAGCAGTTCATCCCACTGTGGCCGGCATTCACCGCTGTAATTCAGGGGCTGCTTGCAGCCATAGAAGCTGAACAGGTTGCCATCCGGGTCGGCCCGACCGCTCCAGGCCAGCACGTAGGCATCGAACTGCCCCTTGTCGGCGAGGTTGAGCGAAGTCGCGAACTCGGTTGCCTGGATCTTCACATCGAAACCGGCCTCCTTGGCCATGGCCTGGACCACCTGCGCCACGCGCTGGGCGTCAGAAGTGGTTGGCGTCATCAGGGTGAAACTTGGATTGGTGACACCGGCCTCTTTCAGCAGCGCCTTCGCGCGCGCGATGTCGCGCTTCGGGATAGGGACGTTCCGGGCATAGAAGGCGTTGCCCGGAGGGACCCACTGGTTGCCAGCCTCAGCCTCGCCGTCGGTGGCCACCTTGACGATGCCGGCCCGGTCCAGCGACAGCTCGAACGCCTCGCGAACGCGCGGGTCGCGTCCCAGCGGGTTCTTCTGCGCGAGATCGCTCTTGCCGGTATTGATGGTGATGCCCTGGTAGCCCAGTTCCGTGATGCGCGAGATCGAGAGTTTCTTGTCGGCCTTGATGGACGCCACATCCGAGGGTGCGACGCGTTCGATCAGATCGAGTTGGCCCGATCGCAGGTTGGCCAGGCGCACCGTGGCATCCACAACCGGCTGGAAGGTGACCTTGTCGAAGTGAATTTCACTCTTGTTCCAGTAATTCGTGTAGCGCTCCAGCACGATGCGGTCCTGCGCGATGCGCTCCGTGAATTTGAAGGGGCCGGAACACACCGGCTTGCTGCCAAAGTTGCCAGGATTGGCTTGGACGGCCTTGGGCGACACCATCATCCCGGCACGATCGGCCAGCACGGTGAGCAGCGGCGAGAACGGCGCGCTGAGATTGATTCTGGTTGTCAGTTCATCGACAACGTCCACTGAACTTACCGGCAGCAGTTCGCCGCGTCGGTTCGAACCGGGCAGGTTCTTATGACGTTCGATGTTGAACTTCACGGCGGCGGCATCGAACTTCTCACCGTCATGAAAGGTGACGCCAGGGCGCAGCTTCATGGTCAGCGATTTGTTGTCGCTGGACCACTGCCAGGACGTTGCGAGTTGCGGCACGATGTTCAGTTTTTCATCAATGTCCACCAATTTGTCGCACAGCGATGCAAAGACGATGCGGCCGACAAAGCTGCGGGCCAGTGACGGATCGAGAATGTCCGGGTCCTCTGCAAGGCCGATGCGCAAAGTCTGGGCACCTGCCAAACTTGCGACACTTGCAAGGATCAAACCTGTCAAAAACTTCTTGTTCATCGAATATTTCCTTTTCTGTTTTCGTTGATCAAACCCTAGCCACCCGGAATGCTGACTGCAACTGCGCCAAACGCTGATTGACAGCTGCTACCTGGCTTTCGGGTACTCGCAAATAGAGTTCTTGCCAAATATGGCATGCCACCGAATGCCCTGCCACGGGCTTTACTTCTGGCACCTGAATCGCGCAAAGTTCTCTTGCGTGAGGACAGCGAGTGCGGAAACGGCAGCCCGAAGGTGGATCAATCGGGTTGGGTACATCGCCTTGCAACAAGACACGTTCGCGCTTGAGGCCCGGCTCAGGGATCGGTATCGCCGACAACAAGGCCCGCGCATAAGGATGCCTGGGCTCTGCAAACAGGCTGCGCTTGTCTGCATATTCAACGACCTGTCCGAGATACATCACTGCGACGTGCGAAGCAATATGCTTGACCACCGCCAGATCGTGCGCGATGAACACGTAGGCCAGGCCGAGTTGGCATTGCAAGTCCTGCAGCAAGTTCACCACCTGCGCCTGGATCGATACATCCAGCGCCGAAACAGGCTCGTCGCAAACAATCAGCTTGGGCTCCACCGCCAGCGCCCGCGCGATGCCGATGCGTTGGCGCTGCCCGCCGGAAAATTCATGCGGATAGCGCTGCAAATACTGCGGCGCAAGTCCCACCAGATCCATCAGCTCCGCTGCCCGCTCTTGCTGTCGCCCAACTGCCAGACCATGCAGGCCCAGCGGCTCAACCAGGGTCTGTTGCACAGTCATGCGCGGGTTGAGTGAAGAATAGGGATCCTGAAATATCATCTGCAGTTCGCGCCGTGTGCCGCGCAGGTGCTGCGGCGAGAGCGTCATCAAATCCTTGCCATCGAACCAGACCTTGCCCGATGTGGCGTCCAGCAGGCGCAGCAGAAGGCGCCCGACGGTCGATTTGCCGCAACCCGATTCACCCACCAGCGCCATGGTCTGGCCGGAATGGATTTCAAAACTGACGCCATCGACCGCATGAACGACATCGGTTTGACGGCCAAACAGATGCCGTCGGATCGGAAAATGCTTCACCAGGTTTTCAACCCGCAGCAGCGCGCTCATGTGTTCGGCACCATCGTAGTGTCCAGGGGCGCACGCCAGCACGCAGCTTCGTGTCGGTCGCCCAGATCGGTCAGCGACGGAGAGTCCTGACTGCATTTGGCGATGGCGAAAGGGCAGCGTGGCGCGAAATGGCAGCCCTGCACCGCAGACATTGGCGTGGGTACCTGTCCCTCGATCGCATTGAGCCGGTCCTGTTCCAGATGCAGCTTTGGTATCGAACCCAGCAGGCCGATGGTGTAGGGGTGCTGTGGCTGGGCAAACAAGCGCTCAACCGAGGCCTTCTCCACGATGCGGCCCGCGTACATGACCAGAACCTCGTCGGCCAGCTCGGCAATCACCCCCAGATCGTGCGTAATCAGAATGATGGCGGTACCCGTCTCTTCACGCAGGGTACGCATCAGGTCGAGAACCTGGGCCTGAATGGTGACGTCGAGTGCGGTGGTAGGTTCATCCGCAATCAGCAGTTTTGGCTCGCACGACAGCGCCATGGCAATCATCACGCGCTGGCGCATGCCGCCAGAAAGCTTGTGCGGATATTCATCGATACGTTGCTCTGGCGAGGGAATGCGCACGCGCCGCAACATCTCGATGGCGTGATCTCTGGCTTTCGCTGGACTGCGGTCGCTATGACAACGGATGGCCTCGATCAACTGATCACCAATGGTGAAAGCCGGATTGAGCGAAGTCATGGGTTCCTGGAAAATCATCGCCATCCGGTTGCCGCGCAAGGCGCGCATCTCTGCTGGCGTCAACGTTGCGAGGTCGCGGCCCTCGAAGCAAATCGAGCCGGCGGCGACTCGGCCCTGCCCTTTCGGCAGCAGTCCCATGATGGACAGCGAGGTCACACTCTTGCCGCAACCGGATTCGCCGACGATGCCCAGGGTACGGCCCGACTCGATTGAGAAACTGACGCCGTCCACCGCTGCGAATTCACCGCCACCTTCAAGCTTGAAGGTGGTGCGCAACCCACTGACTTCGAGCAAAGCCGTCATGCAACGCTTCTTTGGCGTGCGGCATGAAAGCGCTCGACTTCGGCCTCGATGAGGGCACGGTCAGTAATGCCGGAAGGGCGCTGATGAGAGGCAAGGCAGGCTGTGAATGGTTGAAAGCGCTCCAGGCTCTTCTGATACAGGCGCTGCAATTCCTGGATTGGTTCCGGATGATCGTCAACCCGCAAATCAAGAGCGCAGTAGTCTTCGGTTGTGAAGACCAGCAACGCAGCGGCTTGCTTGCCACGATTGTCTCCGCCGGCTGCTTCTCCCGCCGCCAATGCCGTGATCAGCCGTTCTGAAAAGGGCACACCAATATTCGCCAGGTACGCCTGCGCTGTGGCTGCGATCACGTCGGGTCCGCTCAGCATGTTGCCGGCCACCGAAAAACCATCACCTGCGAAATGACCACACCAGTCGATACAAGCGCTGCCGGTGTAGGCCGCAATCCTGCCGTTCGCGTCAATTAGATGGAGTTGGCGGTGATCCCGGCCTTCGTCGGCCCCTGTCAATTGCTTGACGATCGACGCTGGGTCAATGCCTTGTGCCATGCCGGCCAGCGCGGGCCCCGCATACAACGGGTTGACCAGTGCCTGTGTCGCGAGCGCGCCAACCTTGCTTTGAGCATGCGGACAGAGGGCGCCCACCGCAAAGAATCGGCTGGCCACCGCAACGCCGAATGCACCGGAAATATCTCGGGCGATGATGGACCAAGTCATTGAGTGCTTTCAAAGGGCCACCAAGCGCGTGTTCTTGGCGGCCTTTGTTTGACCTAATGGTCGGAATGAGAGGATTCGAACCTCCGACCCCTTCGTCCCGAACGAAGTGCGCTACCAGGCTGCGCCACATTCCGATTTGTTCTTGTTGCCGCTGAGGCGCGGCTCAATACTGACGCTCCAGGAGCTGTTCGGCCAATTGTATCAAACAGTCGGTGTATGGGCCGGCTGGAAGTTCCCTGGCCGCAGCAATTGCACGCTGCGCTTCCTGCGTTGCAGCGAGCCGGGCGACATTCAACGCACCAGTCGTTTTGACGATCTCCACAACCTGATCAAGCATGGCGACGCCGCCGGTCTCAATCGCGGACTTGACCAGTTCACGCTGCTGCTCCGTACCACGCTGCATCGCGGCAATCAGCGGCAAGGTGGCTTTGCCTTCACGCAGATCATCGCCCACATTCTTGCCCATGATGGCCGCTTCGCCGGTGTAGTCGAGCACATCGTCAATCACCTGAAAGGCGGTGCCAATGGCTTGCCCGTAGGTGGCGCACAACGCCTCCAGCTCCGGGGTGCTACCGGCCAGAATGGCGCCCACTCTGGCGCTGGCTTCAAACAACTTGGCCGTCTTGGAACGAATGACCTGAATGTAGCCAGCCTCGTCCAGCGCGGCATTGTGCATATTCATCAACTGCAAAACCTCGCCTTCAGCGATGACATTGGTGGCGTCGGCCAGAACCTCCCTGACACGCATGTTCTGGGCATCGACCATCATCTGAAAGGCGCGGGAGTACAGAAAATCGCCC
>CAIYGK010000543.1 GCA_903925725.1 uncultured beta proteobacterium
CACAACCAACCTGGGATTTGCCGAGTGGGCACAGGTATTTGGCGACGTGAAGATGACTGCCGCTCTGCTGGATCGCCTGACGCACCACTGCCACATCGTGGAGACGGGCAACCAGAGTTGGCGTTTCAAACACTCCAGCGCCAAAACCAAAAACGCCACCGGGGTTGCAACCCCGGTGAAACAGAATTCAAAAGTCAAACAGCCAACAATCCAAGAAGGAGAAACAACAACTCTCTGAACTTGTCCACAGTCCAATTGCAAGACTTTAAACTGCAACAGGTGGGGTCAGTATTGAATGGAAAACCGGGGTCAAGATTGCGTGGAAATCAACACCCAGCGGCATCTCGATCTTGTTGTTACCGTTCAGCAGCCCGCCCTGAATTGGTTGTTGAACGAAGGCGCAGAGATTGCCCCAGTTGCACCAATCATTACCGTGCAGGCACCGACGCCCACGCCAGCCGAGGTGAAATCGCGCCGCATCTTAAGCTTGCTGACCAACTTCGATATGAAGGGAACCCTGGAACGTGCGCTGGAACTATTTCCCGATACCAAGCGGGTTCTAGTCGTCTCAGGTAACAGTGATGCCGACAAGAAAATGGCGGCGCAAGCGGCCCACATCGCAGAGCCATTGAAGGGAACACTTGAATTTGAGTACAGCGGCGACCTTTCACTCAATGCCATGCTCAAGCGCGCTGCGACTCTACCCCCACACTCCATCATCATCTTCACCCAATACAACCGCGATAGCAGTGGTCTTGTTACCGTCGCCTACGAAGTCGAAGGCATGATCACCAAGGCCGCCAACGCCCCGGTATTTGGACTCTACGATTTCAATCTGATCAATGGCGGTATCGGTGGTTCTGTTATCGGAGTCAAGGATTTGGGAGAGAAGACGGCTTCCACGGCGATGGATCTCCTGAACGGAAGATTTCAATTAACTCAGCCCACGAGCAGTGCCACCCTCAACCCGGTTCCGATGTTCAACTGGGAACAGATCAAACACTGGGGTGGGACTGTCGGTGGACTTCCGAGCAATACAGTGTTCGTGAACCGTGTGCCGACATTTTGGGAGCAATACAGACTCTATGTGATTGGCGTCGTGATTTTTGTTGTCGCGCAGTCATTTCTGATTGCAGCCTTGTTGACAAGTAGACGCAAGAGAAGGCTCGCAGAGCGATCGCTGCAAGAAAGCGAAGAAAACCTGGCAATCACATTGCATTCCATTGGTGATGCGGTGATCGCCACTGATCCTGAAGGACTCATCACCCGCATGAACGAGACAGCACAACGCCTGTCAGGGTGGTCTCTGGCTGACGCACTCGGTCGCCCGCTTGCTGAAGTGTTTCAGATCGTCAATGCAGGTACCCGCGAGACTGTGCTCGACCCGGTGCAACTGGTGATGGCGCATGGCGAAGTAGTCGGCCTCGCCAACCACACGGTCCTATTGTCCAAGGGCGGGCAGGAATACCATATTGCCGACAGCGCCGCCCCCATTCGCAACGCCGCCGACAAGATCGTGGGCGTGGTGCTGGTGTTTAGTGATGTCACCGAACAATACCGTGCAGAAGAAGTGTTGCAACTAACCCGCTTCAGTGTGGAGGCTGTATCCGACGCCATCTTCTGGATGACACCGGACGCACGCATTGTGGATGTCAATGCAGCTGCATGTTGCGCCCTTGGTTACACACGGGAGGAATTACTCCAACTGAGTGTTCCAGACGTGGATGCTCACTATAACGCTGAACTTTGGTCACAGCATTTTGCAGAACTTCGTCAGTGCGGTTCCATGACGTTCGAGTCCGAGCAGCGTACCAAGGACGGACGGTTGTTCCCAGTGGAAATTGTCGCCAATTATGTCAGGCATGGCGACGAGGAACGCAACTGCGCCTTCGTCCGCAACATTACCGAGCGCAAACTGGTCGAGGCGGAACTGAGTGACAGCGAAGAACGCTACCGCACCTTGACCGAATGGTCACCCGAACCACTGGTTGTTCACGACGGCTCAACGTTCATGTATGCCAACCCTGCGGCTATCAAGTTATTTGGTGCAAATTCCGCGCAAGAACTGGTTGGTAAGCCCATTTTGGATCGGGTCCATCCCGACTTCCGAGAGATCGTGGGTGAAAGGATGAAGCTCAGGCCAGAGCCAGGCGGCATCTTGCCGATGCAAGAAATGCGCTTCGTCAAGGTCGATGGAACCACCATTGATGCGGAGGTACAGAGCACTTCGATTACCTATGACGGCACCGCTGCCATTCAGGTCTCACTTCGTGACGTGACGCAAAGCAAGCAGGATCAAGTGCTGCTGAGCCTGCAGGCGCAGCGCGCCGAAGCACTGCTCAGGCTCCCTGCCGACGCCGATAGCATGAACGAGACGGATTTCTTGAAGCATGGACTGGGCATTGCAGAACAACTCACCGACAGTCAGATCGCCTTTGTGCATTTTGTGCATGAAGACCAGCAAAACATAGAACGGGGCACATGGTCCAGAGCCACGATTGACGGCGATTGCAAGGCCAGCTATGACAGACACCGTCCCGTCAGTTCTGCCGGCATCTGGGCTGACGCACTGCGCCAGCGCACTCCGGTTCTGATCAACGACTATGCCAGTGCAAGCGGCAAGCGCGGCATGCCAGAAGGTCACACACATTTGGGTCGCCTGATCAGCGTGCCAGTGATCGACGCCGGCGTAGTTCGCATGATGATGGGTGTTGGCAACAAGCCCCAGCCCTACACCGATCTCGACGTAGAAACCACCAGCTTAGTGGCCCAGGCACTCTATCGTATTGTCTCCAAGCATCGGTCAAGTGACGCCATGCGCCAGAGTCAGGAGTCACTCAAGGAGGCGCAACGCATCGCCAGCATCGGCAGCTATAAGCTGAACATTTCCACTGGACACTGGGAAAGTTCAGAAGAACTAGACCGCATATTCGGTATAGGTGCCAGCTTCGACAGGTCAGTGCAGAGTTGGGAGGCCCTGGTTCACCCTGAAGACCGGGTGATGATGAGTGAGTACTTCGGGAATCAAGTCGTAGGGCGACACAAGACGTTCGACAAGCAATACCGTATCGTCAAGCCAGACGATCAGATTGAGCGCTGGGTGCATGGCTTGGGCAGGCTCGAATTCGATGCCCAAGGGGATTTGCAGAACATGGTCGGCACGATCCAGGACGTCACAGACCGCAAGCAAACGGAGAGCCAGATCCAGGCTCTGGCCTTCTCCGACCCCTTGACTGGCCTATCCAACCGCAGGCTCCTTATGGACCGGCTCGAGCAAGCGCTGGCTGCTGCGGCCCGCCATGGGCACCAGGATGCGCTACTGTTCATTGACATGGATGACTTCAAGACAATCAACGATACCCTGGGCCATGACAGGGGTGATTCTCTGCTCAAACAGATCGCGCAGCGGTTGACATCCTGTGTGCGCGAAGGCGACACGGTAGCGCGACTCGGCGGAGATGAATTCGTTGTATTGCTCCAAGACTTGAGCAACGAGGCGTCGGAGGCTGTCGCGCAGGCGCAGGTCGTGACTGCAAAGATTCTTAACGCGCTGGCTCAACCCTATCAACTCGATGACCAAGGACATCACAGCAGCGCCAGTATTGGCGTCACTCTTTTTGGCGGAGTTCAGCGCGAAAGCGTCGAAGAACCGTTGAAACGTGCCGAACTTGCTATGTACCAGGCCAAGGCGGCGGGACGCAACTCGCTGCGCTTCTTTGAACCGGAGATGCAAACTGCGGTCACGACGCGGGCGACGCTGGAAGCAGACTTACGTGAGGCGGTGAACAGCGGGCAATTTCTCCTCCACTACCAGCCACAGGGAGGAGAGGATGCCCGTCTGAGCGGGGTAGAGGCTTTGCTGCGCTGGCAGCATCCGCATCGTGGCGTGGTATCGCCGCTGGAATTCATTCCGATTGCAGAGACCAGCGGCTTGATCCTGCCCCTGGGCCGATGGGTATTGGAGACTGCCTGCAAGCAGCTCGCTACCTGGGCGACGCGACCAGAGATGTCACATCTCACCATGGCCGTGAATGTCAGTGCGCGTCAGTTCATGCAGGCGGAGTTTGTTGAAGAGGTACTGACCATCCTGCACGCTAGCGGTGCAAAACCAGAGTGTCTGAAGCTTGAACTCACCGAGAGCGTCCTGGTAGACAACGTGGAAGAAATCATCCGCAAGATGAATGCGCTCAAAGCCAAAGGTGTAGGTTTCTCGCTTGATGACTTCGGCACCGGATACTCGTCGCTGTCTTACTTAAAGCGCTTGCCACTGGACCAGCTCAAGATTGACCAGAGCTTTGTCCGAGACATCCTCACCGACCCCAATGACGCTGCAATTGCCAAGATGGTGGTCGTTCTGGCAGAAAGTCTCGGGCTGTCGGTCATCGCCGAGGGGGTTGAAACTGAAGCGCAACGAGAATTCCTTGCCGGTATGGGTTGCAACAACTATCAGGGTTATCTGTTTAGCAGGCCATTGCCGATTCAGGAGTTTGAAGAGTTTGCGGTGCAAGGTTATCGGAATTGAATAGCTGATTCGGGCATGATCGCACCAGACCCACATGGCGTCTGATTGGCAAGTAACCTCAAGCAATTGAACTTCCGTTAAGCCGCCTGACGCGAAGGACAGGTAACGCTGCGCTGCCAGCCTAGGATTTTCTCGATTGCCGACGGTCACTCTTGATAGACAGCTTCGGAGAAAAGTGGTTGACTCAAGAAGACACATTGCAGCAGGTCGCCAACGTGTTCTCAAATTCCCTGAATCAGTCAGAGTAGCCATTGACAGTTGACCAAACCTGTCAATGGCGAACAACGCCAAACTTACCATGGACTAAACCGCTCGCGCGGTAAGTCGCTTCGAAGTGGTGTTGGTGTTTGTTGCAGGGCGAGTTCGTGGCTATGTTGTGAACCGGGGCAATCGGCCTCGTTCACAACAGGAGCACCACCATGGAACCATCAAGTCCAGCAGTCTCGCCACTACGCCAACGCATGATCGAGGACATGCGCATGCGAAAGCTGTGCGAGAAGACACAGGTCGCCTATATCCGCGCTGTGCGCAAGTTGGCGGCCTATCTCAAACGGTCACCTGACACCGCAACTGTGGAGGAACTGCGGCGCTTTCAGTTGCACCTGGTCGATCGTGGTACCTCGCCGGCCACGATCAACGCCACCATCATGGGATTGAAGTTCTTCTTTGACGTCACGCTCGATCGAGGCGAGTTGATGGCCAAGATGCAATCTGTGCGCATGCCGCGCACCCTGCCAGTGGTGCTCAGCCGCGACGAGGTCGCACGCCTGATCGCCGCCGCACCAAACCTGAAGTCGCAGACGGCCCTGTCGATTGCGTACGGCACAGGATTGCGCGCCAGCGAGGTGACCGCGCTGAAGGTGGGTGACATCGACAGCGAGCGCATGATGCTGCGCGTGGAGCAGGGTAAAGGCCAGAAGGACCGCTACGCCATGCTCTCGCCCGTGCTTCTGGAGCGACTGCGTTGCTGGTGGCGCCTTGGTCATGCCCAAGGCAAGATCCTGCCCAGCGGCTGGCTGTTTCCTGGTCTCAATCCGATGGATCCGGTGACCACGCGACAACTCAACCGAGCCATCCACGCCGCTGCTGAGACTGCCAAGATCGACAAGCGCGTTTCGATGCATACGCTGCGCCACAGTTTCGCCACGCACTTGCTGGAACAGAAGGTCGATATCCGAGTGATCCAGGTCATGCTCGGGCACAAGAAACTGGAAACTACGGCACTTTATGCGCAGGTGGCCACCGAACTCCTGCGTGAAGTGATCAGCCCACTGGAAACCCTGCAACCCACGTAGAGCAGTTTCGTGGGGCGCCTCGCCCTGGAGGTCGCCGACATCTTTCGTACTCATGGAGCATCTTGGCGCAAGGCCCAGCAGGGGCACTTGAGCCTGGGTCAGCTCAAGGTCATGTCGGCCATCGAACAGTGCCGCAGCGCGGCGCTGGGGGGACACCTGTTGCACTGCCAAGCCTGCGAGCACGGCGAGATTGCCTACAACTCCTGCCGAAACCGGCACTGTCCCAAGTGCCAGGCCGGTGCTGCCAAGCGTTGGCTCGATGCACGCCAGGCTGAGTTGCTGCCGGTGGATTACTACCACGTGGTCTTCACCTTGCCAGCACCGATCAGCGCCATTGCGTTCTACAACAAGGCCGTGATTTACCGGCTGTTGTTTGAGGTTGCATCCGAAACCCTGATCACCATTGCAGCCGACCCCAAGCATCTGGGCGCGCAGATCGCAGCAACGCTGGTGCTGCACACCTGGGGCTCGGCGCTGACGCACCACCCCCACGTGCATGGCATCGTTCCCGGTGGTGGTTTGTCCAAGGATGGCCAGCGTTGGGTGGCGTGCAGGCCGGGCTTCTTCCTTGCAGTGCGCGTACTCTCGCGGCTGTTTCGTCGGCGCTTTCTCGAAGAACTCGAACTGACCCATCGCGCCGGGCAGTTGCAGTTCTTCGGTGAGTACGCCCAACTCAGCGATGCGAGCGCCTTTGCCAAGTGGCTGGCGCCACTTCGAGCCTGCGAATGGGTGGTCTATGCCAAACGTCCGTTTGCCGGTCCTCAGGCCGTGCTGGCCTACCTGTCACGCTACACCCACCGCGTGGCAATCGCCAACTCACGACTGGTCTCGATGGATGAGCACGGTGTGACGTTTCGCTGGAAGGATTACCGTGACAAGGGAGGAACGCGGCACAAGACCATGACGCTCGAACCCGAGGAGTTCATGCGCCGCTTCCTGCTGCACGTGCTGCCTGGCGGCTTTCACCGCATTCGTCACTACGGGCTGATCGCCAACAATGCTCGCAAAGAGAACCTGGCGCACGCAAGGGAGTTATTGCACGTGGTGCCTGCTGAGGTTGCCGACACCAATAGCGCCGGCGAGTCGGTTGAACCTGTGCGACCGACCTTTGTCTGCGCCCACTGCGGCGCACCAATGATCATCGTTCAGACGTTTGTGCGCGGGCA
>CAIYGK010000544.1 GCA_903925725.1 uncultured beta proteobacterium
GTAGATCTCCGGAAAACTGGCCTGATAGCCGTTGATGCCGTGACAGCCAAGGCACAGCGCGATCTTTTTCTCGCCCGCTTTGGCATCACCCTTTACGTCCTGGGCATTCACTGACAAAACCGTTGTACAGACGAGGACAAAAATCGAAATTGAGAGTCGTATTTTGTTCATTGAGGAGGGCAACCGGAAGCGTTGGGGGTTGATTGGGATGGCGGATTATATAGATCACCCTGCTACCCAACGGAGCGCAGTTACCCGTACAAAAGCCAAGGGCTTTTCCTGCTCAGGCGCGTGCCGAGCGCAACTTCATTGAGAACTCCTGCAGCACCGCAATACCGCTGACCTCGGCACGATGACACCAGGCCTGAAGGTCGGCAGCGAGTTGCTCGCGACTTTGCACGCGGTTAAGCCAGAGCTGACGCAGTTCTTCGCGCATCAGCACCATCTTGTCCAGCACCGGCGAAGCGGCGCGTGCCACAGCCAGCTGCGCCAGAGCGGCGGCCGGGACCTTCTCGGCATCCCGGTGCAACCAGCGCCGGGCAGCTTGGATCACGTGCGCATCTGCACTGCGTGCCTGCATGGCTTCCAATTCACCCCGGAAAGCGCGCCGCATGTCCTTGGCGTAGGCAGCCATGATCTCGTAGCGGTTGGAAATAAGCGCTTCCAGCGTCTTCTCATCAGCCACCGGTCGCACATGGCCAAACGCCAGTCTGGGGGGTGTCTTCTTGACGCTGGCCAGACCGATTTTTTTCAAGGCACTGATGTAGAACCAGCCGATATCAAATTCATAACGCTTGACCGAGAGCTTGGCTGATGTAGGGTAGGTGTGATGGTTGTTGTGCAGTTCTTCGCCAGCAATGAGGATGCCCCAGGGTGAAATATTGGTGCTCGCGTCAGGCGTCTCAAAGTTGCGGTAACCCCAGTAATGGGCCGCGCCGTTGATGATGCCTGCGGCCATGATCGGGGTCCATGCCATCTGCAGTGCCCACACCGAAAGGCCGGCCGCGCCAAAGAGTGCCAGGTCGATCACCAGCATCAGCGCCACACCGTGCCACGAAAAGCGGGTGTAGAGATGGCGCTCAATCCAGTCATCCGGTGTGCCATGCCCAAAGCGCTCCAGAGTTTCCTGCTTGACCGCCTCGGCCCGATACAACTCATAGCCCTGCAGCAGCACGGTCGTGATGCCATAGACGTGCGGACTGTGCGGGTCCTGTGCCTGCTCGCATTTGGCGTGGTGCTTGCGGTGAATCGCGGTCCACTCCCTGGTCACCTGGCCCGTCGTGAGCCAGAGCCAGAAGCGAAAACCATGCGAGGCAACCGGATGCAGATCGAGCGCGCGATGCGCCTGATGCCGGTGCAGGAACACGGTCACGCTGATCATGCTGAGGTGCGTCATGAGCAGGGCAAACAGGATGATTTGCCAAAACGACAAATCCCACATTCCGTGCGCCAGCCAGTCCAGCACGGCACTGGGGGCGGATCCATCAAATAGCTGCATCAATTCGAATACTTTCAAAAAATTGGAAATCAGGCACGTTGCCAGACAGCAGCAAAGAAACCATCGGTTTGATGACGATGCGGCCACAGGCGCAGGTAGCGCTGCCCGCTGTCACCGCCACTGCACAACGTGGCGGCTGCCTCCACCTTCAGACCGGTCAGGACTTCAGCCACGTCCAGCGGTGTGAACTCCGGGTTGGCCAGCGTAAACGCCTGCGCTACCGCCTCGTTCTCCTGCACCAGCAGGCTGCAGGTGGCGTACACCAAACGGCCGCCGGGTTTGAGCAGGCGTGCCGCGCTTTGCAGAATCGCCGCTTGCGTCACCGCCATCTGTTCCACCTGCGCCAGCGTTTGCCGCCACTTCAGGTCCGGGTTGCGCCGCAGGGTGCCCAAACCCGAGCAGGGTGCATCGACCAAAACCCGGTCGATCTTGCCCGCCAGACGCTTGATGCGCTCGTCTCGCTCATGCGCAATCGCCGCCGGATGCACATTGGACAGGCCACTGCGTGCGAGGCGCGGCTTCAAGGCATCGAGCCGATGCGCCGAGGTATCAAAGGCATAGAGTCGCCCGGTGTTGCGCATGGCCGCACCTATGGCCAGCGTCTTGCCGCCGGCTCCAGCGCAAAAATCGACCACCATCTCGCCGCGCTTGGCATCCAGCAGCATCGCCAGCAGTTGCGAACCCTCGTCCTGGACTTCGAAGGCTCCGCGCACAAAGGCATCGAGTTTGTTCAGGGTCGGTTTGCCGGCGATGCGCAGCCCCATCGTTGAATAAAGTGTGGGCACGGCCTTGATGCCCGCTACAGCCAGTTCCTTTTGCACGTCGGCACGCTTGGCGTTCAGGGCATTGACCCGCAAATCCAGTCCGGCGCTGTGGTTGAGACTCTCCGCCAACGGCCAGAAATCGGCCCCCAACTGGTCCTTGAGCGGCTGCACCAGCCACTCGGGCAAGTTGTGCCGATGGCGTTCCATCAGGTCTGCTACATTGATTTTTTCGCACTGATCCAGCCAGTTCTTCTCCTGGTCGGTGAGCGCACTGCGCAGGAAGTCGCCCGGACCGTAAAAACCAAGAATCGCGAGCCGGCGCTCCTTCGGACCGCTGCCCGACGGAGCGCAATGATCGAACAGCAGTTTCTTGCGCAGCACGTTGTACACCGTGCCCGACAGCGTAGCGCGCTCGCGCGGACCCAGACCCCGGTTATCGCGGAAAAAACGCGACACGATGGCGTCGGTCGGGTGGTCAAATTTGAGTGTCAGCCGCACCAGTTCAGAACAGGCGTCAAGCAGGGCTTTGGGATGCATAGGCGCGGATTGTCCCACGATGGGCGACACGCCGCAGACTGGCGAGGCACTCAGCTCCGCGGCTGTCCCCCGTCCTTCGGACTCCTCCTTGATGCCGCTGCGCTGAGCGCCTCACCAGTCAGATCCTCCAAGCCGATAGTGAGCGACCGGCAGAAAATATTGCGCTGGAAGGGCTTCGGATAGTGTCGCAATGACGAAAAGGCGGCTACCCTCGCTTGTATTTTCAGTCCCCATTAAGTGAGCGGGGCGGTGAGATAGGTCCAAACTGATGACTGCCAGTAGCAACTTCCTGCAGTTGCCCAGCATGGTCATAGGTTCCGGACATTGACTGAAGGTGTATTCGAACCCTTAAGGAGCAATGATGTCCCACGCTGAATTTAAACCGCTGCAGATGCCCGATGATTCACACCTTGAGCCCTGCCCGGTGTGTGGAGCTGATGCTGAGCTCTGGCAGCACAGTGAATCGGTTGAATCGCGCACGCGGAAATTCGTGCGATGCACAAATTTCGACAGATTCGGACGGTCGATGATGGACTCGGCGATTTCGCGGCAGTTCGGATCGTCCAACAGTTCGAGAGCGAGGACCTCCGCGGCACTGACCCGGTAATTGACCTGGAGAGCCAGGGCGCAGTAGTAGACTCTGTCCACGTCAGAGATGGGGATTTCTCCGGCGCCGCACAGGTTTTCGACCTCGGCTACGGCGAACTGAAATAGCCCCTGGTATTCGGCGCGGACGCGTTTGACGGGCCGGCCGTCCCGGCCGGCGACGTAGACGCAGGGCAGTGCGGTATTACCGTTGATGAACCGGACAATCGGGATTTGCCATAGGTCGGCGTCGCCGAGTTCGACGGGGTAGCTATCCACGGCGCGGGAACGCCGGCGCGCGAGGCTGGCGGCCGTGGGACGCAGACAGGGATCACTGGACACGCCGAGCCACGGAGCGCGAGTCACCGCAACGGATGCGTTTGGCGGCAACTGACACCAGACCTGCGTGGACCGGTCATACCGCAATCCTGGCTCGGTCAGCCGGGGATCGGGGCCATAACTGA
>CAIYGK010000545.1 GCA_903925725.1 uncultured beta proteobacterium
CGGCCAATCGCAGCAAAGGCGGCTATTACACGCTCGATGGCCAGAGCCTGCGGCGCGCCTATCTGGCCTCACCAATGGAATTTTCACGCATTACCAGCGGCTTCAAGATGCGTTTTCATCCCATTCTGCAGACGATGCGTGCCCATCAGGGCGTCGACTACGGTGCACCGGCCGGTACGCCGGTGCGCAGCGTTGGCGACGGAGTGGTAGCGTTTGCTGGCGTTCAGAATGGCTACGGCAATATGGTCATCCTGAAGCATCGCAATCAGGACAGCACCGTGTACGCCCACCTTAGCAGAATCAATGTCCGAAAAGGTGCCAACGTCAGTCAGGGTCAGACCATTGGTGCGGTGGGCTCCACTGGCTGGGCCACTGGACCCCATTTGCATTTTGAGTTCCGGGTCAACGGAGTCTATCGTGATCCCCTCACGATTGCCCGGCAAAGCGAGTCCGTTCCGGTGGCTGCGTCGGCCAAGGCTGCGTTTGCACGCCTAGCGGCGGAAAACCGGGTTGCCCTGGCTGCAGCCGCTGTTGTGCAGCAGGGCAGCGCCCAGTAAAACTCCCGGCAAGGGCACCCGGCGTGTCTGAAATCTACCTGGGTCTGATGTCGGGCACCTCGCTCGATGGGGTCGATGGCGTTCTAGCCGATTTTTCCGCGAATAAGCTGCGTGTCCTGGCCCACAGCAGCGCCCCTTTTGCTCTTGCCCTCAGCCAGGAATTGCTGGCGCTCAACAGTTCTGACAAGGATGAGTTGCATCGATCCGCTTTGGCAGCCAATGCGCTGGTGCGCGTTTACGCCCAGGTAGTGGCTGATCTGCTAATGAAGACCGGTTTGAACAGGACTGCCGTGGCTGCCATCGGCACCCATGGGCAAACGGTGCGTCACCGGCCTCAATCCTTTGACGGCACCGGCTACACGATACAACTCGACAACCCCGCTCTGCTGGCTGAGTTGACTGGCATCGATGTCGTAGCGGATTTTCGAAGCCGCGATGTGGCAGCCGGTGGCCAGGGAGCGCCGCTGGTACCCGCCTTTCATCAATTCGTGTTCGGGCGTGCCGGTGAAAAGGTGCTAATGCTCAATGTTGGCGGCATCGCCAACCTCACCGTACTGGGTCCCAGATTGGCCGAAGACGTGATTGGCTTTGACTGCGGCCCCGGCAACGTTATGTTGGACGCCTGGTGTCAGCGCCATCTTGGCCAAGCCTTTGATGCTGACGGCGCCTGGGCAGCCTCAGGTCGAATTGATACGGACTTTCTGACCGTGTTGCTCGAAGAACCCTATTTTTCTCTGCCGATCCCGAAAAGCACAGGACGTGACTTGTTCAACCCTGACTGGCTCACCCGACAACTTGAAAGGGTCGCTCCACTGGCGCCAGTTGATGTCCAGGCAACACTTACGGAACTGAGTGCCAGTGTCTGCGCCGCAAGCGTCGAGCAGTACGGCACTGACAGCAAGGAACTGATTGTGTGCGGCGGCGGCGCCTATAACAGCCATTTGATGGTGCGCCTGCAACAACACTTGCCCTCGTTCCACGTCAAGTCATCGCAAGCGATCGGACTTGCGCCCTTGCAGGTGGAGGCCGCCGCATTTGCCTGGCTGGCCCGTAAAGCCATCTTGCGTGAAACAGCCAGTCTGAAAACAGTGACGGGCGCCCAAGGCGCCCGCATTCTCGGTGCAATCTATCCAGCTTGATGTCTACGAGAAGCTCGAACCGCACCCGCATGTGGTGGTCGCGTTCGGGTTCTTGATGACAAACTGCGCACCCTGCA
>CAIYGK010000546.1 GCA_903925725.1 uncultured beta proteobacterium
AGCACGATCAGCATCGCCATCACGATAAATGTGTAAGGGCGCCGCAGCGCCAGCTGAACCATGGACATCGGTAGCCATTCTCCTCGTTATGCGGCAAATGATAGCAAGCAGGATCTCTCCGTGCCCTCCAGAGGGCGTGTTTCAGGTCTCTGGAGACTTTCACCAACTGCGCGCCAGCGCACGGAACAAGCCCGGCATTGAGCGCATATTGGCTGGGTCTGAATTGCTCTGGTAGCTATCGGACTCAACTTAAGGACTCACGATGTTACGCAGCATGCTGGAATTGAGGAACTACACCATTGGTGCCACCGATGGCGAGATTGGACACGTCACCGACTTCTTCTTCGACGATGAGGCCTGGGTCATTCGCTATCTGGTGGTAGAGACCGGGTCGTGGCTGATGACCCGCAAGGTGCTCATTTCGCCGTTTTCACTGATGGAAGCTGACTGGCTGCACAGACGCCTGCCGGTGTGGATCAACCGGGAGCAGGTCAGGAACAGTCCGGATATTGATACCGACAAGCCGGTGTCCCGTCAGCATGAGATGGACTATGCCGACTACTACGGATATCCTTATTATTGGGGTGCTTCGGGGCTCTGGGGAGACAACCTGTATTCTCCTGTGATGACTCCTGCTGGCAACGGATTCAATGATGTGGAACTTGCGAAGGCCGTCGCGGTACAACATGCGAAGGACGACCCGCACCTGAGAAGCTGCGAGGCCATTGTCGGTTATCACATCCATGCACGCGACGGCGATATCGGTCATGTGCAAGGAATGCTGGTTGACGAGAAGACGTGGGCGCTGCGTTACCTGGTGGTTGAAACCAGTAATTGGTGGGGTGGCCATCAGGTTTTGATTGCCCCAAGCTGGATTGAATCCATCAGTTGGGCCGACTCCAAGGTGACAGTCAACCTGAACCGCCAGGCCATCAAGGACAGTCCGCGCTTTGAATCGACAGCCGAGCTCAATCGTCAGCACGAGATGGACCTGTACCGGCATTATGGAAGAGACGCGTATTGGGACAAAGAGCCGATCCTGGAATGACCAGCAAGGTTGAAGAGGACACCGGTGCGCCGCCGCTGGCGGTTCCGGGTAGCCGGGGGTCGCGACTGGCCAGTCTGGGATGGATGGCTGCCGGCATTGCGGGAAGCATGGTGGCCGAAGGGGCACGGCAGCTCTCGCAGGGCAACTTGCCCAAAGTCAGCGATCTGCTTTTGACACCCGCCAATGCAAGACGGGTTGCCGACGAACTGGCCAAGCTGCGCGGTGCAGCGATGAAGGTAGGACAGCTTTTGTCGATGGAGTCCGGCGACCTGTTGCCGCCGGCGCTGGCGGAGATTCTCGGGCGTTTGCGCTCGGACGCGCGCGCTATGCCCAAGACCCAGGTCATGGACATGTTGGTCGCCAATTGGGGCAGCGGCTGGGAAAAACAGTTCAAGCGCTTCTCCTTCACGCCCCTGGCTGCTGCGTCCATTGGTCAGGTCCATCGCGCTCAAACCCTGGACGGACGAGACCTGGCCATCAAAATCCAGTACCCCGGCGTACGCGAAAGCATTGACAGCGATGTCGACAATGTCGCCGGCTTGCTGCGGCTGTCCGGCCTGATGCCCAAGGCAATGGACATTGCGCCCTTGCTGCGCGATGCCAAGCGTCAGTTGCATGACGAGGCCAATTACGTACAGGAAGGCGACTACCTGCAACGCTACGGCGATTTGCTGGCCGACGCGCCGCAGTACCGGCTACCCAGGCTGCATGCCGATCTGACAACCGCCAGTGTGCTGGCCATGGACTATGTGCGCGGCGCTCCGATTGAAGAGTTGGCGGACGCGGCGCCAGCAGAGCGCGATCGCGTGATGACGCTTTTGTTCAGCCTCTTGCTACGGGAGGTTTTTGAATTTCGCCTGGTGCAGACAGACCCCAACTTTGCGAACTACCGGTATGACACGCGCAGCCACCGCCTGGTCCTGCTGGACTTCGGTGCGACACGAGCCTGCAAAGCAAGGATGTCCATCGGCTTTCGGCGTCTTATCAAAGCCGCAATGGCTGCGGACCGTCTTGCCATGGGCACAGCACTTATGGATATCGGTTATCTCGGAGAAAGCACGCAGGAGAGGCATCGACAGGCTGTGCTTGACATGGCCGGGCAGGCGCTGGAGCCGTTCTGCCAGGAGGGTGGCTACGATTTCGGAAGTTCCGACTTGCCTGCACGCGTTCGTGCCAATGGCATGGCGCTAGGGATGCAGAGGGAGTTCTTCCAACTACCACCTGCCGATGCCATGCTGCTGCAACGCAAGTTCGGTGGCCTGTATTTGCTGGCGATCAGGCTCAAGGCTCGGGTGAACCTCTTTACGCTGACGAAAGCAGCCTTCGCTTCCAGTGGGCGTAGTGCCTGAAACCGCTGCGGCACGGCACTACGCAGTGTGCCACTTGACCCAGGCACAGTACCGGTTTATCCAGCCTTGCAGGAATGTTTTGCTTTCCGCACCAAGGTTGCCGGCCGCGTCAAACAATCCTTCCTTGGCCTGGATGAATGCCTCTGGCTGGCCCATCACGGCCACGTCAAGAGACGCCAGCACATTGCGCAAATGCTGTTGCGCCAGGGCGGTATCGATGGCGCCCACCGAAACGCCCAACACACCGGCGGGTTTACCGGTCCATGCGCTCTGCCCGTAGGGGCGCGAGGCGTGGTCAATCGCGTTCTTGAGAACGCCGGGAATCGAGCGGTTGTATTCAGCCGTGACGAACAAAAGACCTTGCGCGGCCTTGATTTCGCTCTTCAGTCGCAGAACCGACTCTGCCTGTTTGGCATCATCGTCCTGGTCATAGAGCGGCAAGTCGCCGATTTCCAGCTGCTTGAACAAGAATTCCGACGGCGCCAGTTTCGCCATGGCGCTGGCCAACTTGCGATTGAATGAGTCCCTGCGAAGGCTGCCGACGATAACGGCTATCTGGCATTTGTCCATCAAGATCTCCTGGAAACGTGGAAGGTAGAAAGCGGCACCGTACCCGTCGCTTGCACAGCGGTCGGTGCGGTGGATAACACAAGCCGGATTGCCTGGAATCGGTCGGCGCTGTCACCGGTCGGTTCCACGGATTCGCGCTCGCGCGCGAGCCTCCTCGTTTTCTCCCCACATCGCGTTCAGAATCGCCAGCAGCACGGCAAAACCGACGCCCAGGATCCAGGAAAAATACCACATAGGAAATCCTTTCTTTGGCGATCAGGACTGACCATCGATGGAGTGGCGGCTAGTAAGCGCCATGTTCGTTTTCTTTCACGTAAGCCAGGGTCACCTTGCCGCGCATGACGCGATAGGCCCAGGCCGTGTAGAGCACGATCAGCGGCATGAAGATCAGCGTGACCCACAGCATGATGGAGAGCGTCAGATGGCTTGACACGCTGTCCCAGACGGTCAGGCTGGCCGAGGGCATGGTGCTCGACGGCATGATGAAGGGAAACATGGAGGCGCCTGCGGTAGTGATCACGCCCGGCACGGCGAGCGCAGAGCAGACAAATGCGTAGAGCGTGTGGCGTGCGCGCAGCAGCACAGCCGCCAAAAGTGCGCCCAGAACGCCCAGCGCCGGCAGCAGCCACAGCCAGGGCTGCTGGCCGTAGTTGGCCATCCAGGCGCCGGCCTCGCGCAGCACGGTTTTGCTCAACGGGTCCGCCAGCGCGCCCGGGTTGATGACGGAAGTAATGCGGTAGCCATCCATGCCGCGCAGCCAGACGCCAGCGGCGATGAAGCTCACCACCATGACAATGGCCGCAACCATTGCCGCCCTGACCGCTCGGTCCTGAATCAACCCTTCGGTACGATGCGCCAGGTAGGCTCCACCATGCAGGGTGATCATCGCGCTGCTCACCACCCCGGCCAGCAGGGCAAACGGATTCAGCAATTGCCAGAAGCTGCCGCTGTAAGTGGAGATCAGGTAATTGTCAAACTGGAACGGCACACCCTGCAGCAGATTGCCAAACGCCACGCCAAAGATCAGTGGCGGCACGGCGCCGCCGACGAACAGACCCCAGTCCCACGCGCTGCGCCAGCGCTTGTTGTGAATCTTGCTGCGATAGTCAAAACCAACCGGGCGCAGGAACAACGCCCCCAGCACCACCAGCATGGCCCAGTAAAAGCCACTGAACGCCGCCGCGTAAACCAGTGGCCAGGCCGCGAACAGGGCGCCACCGCCGGTGACGAACCAGACCTGGTTGCCCTCCCAGTGTGGTCCCACCGTATTGATGACCACGCGGCGTTCCAGGTCGCTGCGACCGACAAAGGGCAGCAGCGTGCCAACGCCCATATCATGACCGTCCATGATGGCAAATCCCACCAGCAGCACACCGATGAGCAGCCACCAGATGATCTTCAGGGTTGCGTAGTCAAGCATGATGGACCGCTTCGTTCTGGTAGCGACCGGTGCCCAGACTGCCAGGACCCTGGCGCGCAAACCTGATCATCAGGAACATCTCGATCACCAGCAGCACGGTGTAGAAACCGATAAAGCTGGCCAGCGAACCGTACAGACTGCTGACACTCTGAGTGGACACGCTCAGGTGCGTCGGTAGCACGCCGTAAATGGTCCAGGGCTGGCGGCCATACTCGGCAATAAACCAGCCGAGCTCGCAGGCAATCCAGGGTGCGGGCAGCATCCATAGCGAGCACCGGAGCAACCAGGGCTTTTGCATGTTGGCTGCCTTGATCGTGCTCCAGAAGGCCACGACGAACAGTGCCAGCATCGCAAAGCTCAAACCCACCATGACGCGAAAACTCCAGAACATCGGGGTCACCCGTGGCACCGTGTCGTTCACTGCGCGCTCAATCATCTCGGGTGTCGCCTGATTCACATCGCTGACGTACTTCTTGAGCAGCAGGCCAAACCCAAGGTCGACCTTGTGAAGCTGGAACAACTGCCTGGCGACTCCGTCATCACGCCGGGCGCGCAGGGCTTCAAGCGCGCTCACCGCAACCATGCCGCGCCGGATGCGTTCGCGGTTCTTCGCCTTGATCTCGTGGATGCCAGGGATCTGTTTGCTGACCGAGCGCGTGCCGATCAGGCCCAGCACCCAGGGGATCTCGATTTCCCAGTCATTCTTTTGCGCCGCTTCATTGATGAGCGCCACCAGCGTCAGCCCGGCTGGCGCGGGCTTGGTCTCCCACATGGCTTCCATCGCCGCCAACTTGGTCTGCTGGGATTCACCCACGGTGTAGCCGGACTCGTCGCCCAGCACGATCACGCTTAAGGCGGATGCCAGACCAAAAGCGGCGGCAACGCGAAAACTGCGTTTGGCAAACTCCATGTCCTGCTTCTTGAGCAGATACCAACTGGAGATGGACAGCACGAACATGGCACCGGTCAGGTAGCCCGCCGAGACCGTATGCACAAACTTGGCTTGCGCGTCGGGGTTGAACACCACTGCCCAGAAATCGACCAGTTCCATGCGCATCGTCTGGTAGTTGAATTCGGCGCCGACCGGGTTCTGCATCCAGCCGTTGGCAATCAAAATCCACAACGCGCTGAGGTTGGCACCGATGGCCATCAGCAGCGTCACCATCAGGTGCTGCGTTTTGGACAGGCGATCCCAGCCAAAGAAGAACAGCCCGATCATGGTTGATTCCAGGAAGAAGGCCATCATGCCCTCAATCGCCAGCGGCGCACCGAATATGTCACCAACGTAGTGGGAGTAATAGGCCCAGTTGGTGCC
>CAIYGK010000547.1 GCA_903925725.1 uncultured beta proteobacterium
CAGCCGGAATGGCCGCGCTATTCACCAGGTGCAGCAGCGCCACGGCAATGATGAAAGCACCAAAAAACCAGTTGGCTACATAAATGTGGCGCACCTTGCGAGTGCCTATCGTGCCAAAGAAGACGACTGCAAACGATACCCACACCAGAGTGATCAGAATGTCAATCGGCCACTCCAACTCCGCATATTCCTTACCTTGAGTAAAGCCAAGAGGCAGGGAGATCGCGGCCGACAGGATCACAAGCTGCCAACCCCAGAAGGTGAATGCTGCCAGTTTGTCGCTGAACAGACGCACCTGACAGGTGCGCTGGGCCACGTAATACGCCGATGCAAACAACCCGCAACCGCCGAATGCAAAAATGACCGCGTTCGTATGCAGTGGGCGTAGCCTGCCATAGGTGAGCCACGGAATGCCAAAGTTGAGTTCGGGCCAGGTCAGTTGGGCGGCGATGATGACGCCGACCAGCATGCCCACCACGCCCCAGACCACGGTCATGATGGCAAATTGCCTGACGACCTTGTCGTTGTAGCTTGTTGCTAACGAATTGGGAAATATCATTTACACCTCGTCTTAGTTGGATCGGTCAAAGTTTCGCACGACAAACACGAATTTCGAATGATTCACGTCAAAACCCAAAGGTATTTTCATGAATCCTTAAGAATTCGTTCGCCTTCTGCCTCAATGTCATCAAACTGACCCCGATGGATGGCCCACCACAGCCCAGCGAGAATGAAAAAGACAAGGACAACCGACAATGGAATCAGCAAGTAAAGAATGTCCACGGAACCTTTCTGCTAAGCAGCAATTTTCGACAGGCGCAGCGCATTGAGAACGACCAGCAGTGAACTCAGAGCCATGCCAAGCCCGGCCAGCCAGGCGGGGAGCAAGCCGACGATCGCCAGTGGCACGCACACCGCGTTGTAAATCGCTGCCCACCAAAGATTTTGCCGCACTACATGCAGGGTTCGACGCGATACATGGAAGCTGGTCTCAATGGCAGCGATCTGCTCTCCAAGAACGACGAAATCGGCTTGTGCCTGCGCCAAGGGAGCAGCGCGCCCAAATGCAAATGAAACATGGGCACCGGCAAGTACCGGGCCGTCGTTGAGCCCATCACCCACCACCGCCACCCGTTGACCCCGCTGCTGGGCAAGACGCAGAAATTCAAGCTTGTCCAGCGGTGAACAAAGACCGCGAAACTCGGTGATGCCGACCTGCGCCGCGACGCGTCCTGCGGCCTGAACTCCATCGCCTGACAGCAAATGGACCTTGATCCCATTGCGCTGCAGCGCAGCAACAGTCGGTTTGGCATCCGGGCGTAAGTCTTCGTGGAGTTCAAAAGTCGCCAGCCAGCCATCGCTGTCGCTCAGATGTGCCTGCAAAAATTCGGATGGAGCGACCTCGATTTCGCAGAACTCTGCGGAACCCAGGCGAATTTCCGTTTCCTTTGGTGCGTTCTCCCGATTGATGACCCAGCCCCGCACACCGGCACCTGCAACTTCCTGCACGCCGCGTGCAGTCCAGCTGATTGCCACCCCCTCCTGCGAGGCGGCCAGCAAGGCTCTGGATACCGGATGCAGTGAGTATTGCGCGAGCGCCGCCGCCATAGCGCACGCTTGAGCCTCGGCAACACCCTCACGCACCCGGGTGGACGCCAGCACCAAGGTGTCGCTCGTCAAAGTCCCAGTCTTGTCAAACAGCACGGTGTCAATGTCTGCCAACGCTTCAAACGCTTCCAGCCTGCGCACCAGAACGCCTCGGCGCGCCAGCGCGCCGGCAGCCGCCAGCATGGCAGCGGGTGTTGCCAGCGACAACGCACAAGGACAGGTAACCACCAGCACTGCGACAGCTACCATCAGAGCATGCCCGGGGTCGCGTCCCCACCAAAATGCGCAGGCTAAGGCTGCTGCCAGCAAGACGGCAAGCAAAAATGGCTTGGCAATCCGATCTGCCAGACGCGCCAAAGCGGGCTTGCTCGTGGACGCAGTTTGCATCAAGGCAACGATCTGCGCAAAACGGGTCTGATCGGCCGTCTGTTTCACTTCGACCAGAACCGCGCTCGAAAGATTGTGGCTGCCTGCGATGACGTAACTTCCGACTGCGCGCGCCACTGGCCGGGATTCGCCCGTCAGAAGAGCTTCGTCAACCATGGTCTGACCTTGAAGCACCAGACCGTCAGCGGGAAATGTTTCGCCTGGCAGGATGCGAACAATATCAGCCACCTGCAAGCGTCGCACCGGTATACGTTCGTAGCTGTCGTCTCCTTGCTGGCGCAGGACACCGTCGGGCATTCGATTCATCAGGGCTTCAAGAGCGCCGGCAGTTCGATCCCGCAAGCGCAGTTCCAGCCAGCGCCCCGACAGGAGGAAGAAGACAAACATGGTGAGCGAGTCGAAATAGACCTCACGACCAAAATGTCCCTGCGGATCAAAAGTGCCCGCCGTACTGACGACAAAGGTAATCAACATTCCGATGGCGACAGGCAGATCCATGCTGACGCGGCGTTGCATCACATCAGTCAAGGCATTGCGAAAGAATGGACCGCAGGAAAACAGGATCACCGGCAGCGTCAGGACCCAGGAGGCCCAGCGCAACAAATGCTCCATTTCGGGTGTCAAGTCGCCGGCTGCAGCAATGTAGGCCGGATAGGCATACATCATGACCTGCATCATGCACAAGCCGGCGACCGCAAGGCGCCACAGTGCCTTGCGCCCGTCGATCCGTCGCTGCTCACGCGCAAAAGTGTCATTGGCAGGTACGGGACGGTAGCCGGTCGCCTGAACGGCCCGCATCCAGGCAGATGGTTGAACCGAATCGGCCAACCAAAGAACACGTGCCCTGTGGCTGCCGGCACTGACCGTGGCCTGTATCACTCCCGGGACGCTCAGCAGCGCAGCCTCTAGCGTGAGCGCACACGCCGCGCAGTGCATGCCCTCAATCAGCAGATTCGATTCCCAGCAATGCTCACGCCGGGCATCAGGCCGGCTGAATGCAGACCATTCCTGTGGGTCATCCAGCAGAGAAAACTGTTCTGACGCCGCACCCGGTTCAACACCCTGGAACGGTTGCTGGGGTCGCGCCATGTCGCTGATGTTTGAAGCCGCCTGAACGACGGCTGGGCTTGCAATTGACATAGGATCCAGGTGTGCGCGGGTAAGCGGTCAGTTTAACTGAGCAAAATCAAGCTTTTGCTCAGCGATCAGAGTAAGCTGTAGTCTCCACTCCACAGGAAAATGTCATGTACCAAAAAATTCTTGTCGCTACTGATGGCTCCCCCCTGTCGAAGAAAGCGGTAGCCAGTGCCATCTCGCTGGCTGCGCTGACTGGCGCGGAACTGGTGGCGCTGAAGGTCATCCCCCGTTACCCGCAGAGCTATTTTGAGGGCGGTCTTGCCTTGCAGGCGGCGGAAGTCAGCCGGGTCGAGAAACAGTGGGCAGATGACGCGCAGGCCATTGTCGATGCGGTTCAAAAAGCGGCCCTCTCCAAGGGTGTGAAGGCGAAAGCCATTACCGTCAAGTCCGACCTCATATCGGACGCCGTCATCGCAGCCACC
>CAIYGK010000548.1 GCA_903925725.1 uncultured beta proteobacterium
CCCATCACTTTGTAGGAGCGCGCGAGCATGGCCCAGCCTTTGGGATTGTCGGGATTCGCTTTCAGGCGCGCGGCCAGGGCGTCAACCATGGTTGCAACCTGATCGTCATTTGCCTTTTGGGTTGCCACCGGGTCGATTGCTCCGGGTGTACCGAGCCACCAGTACATGCCGGCAGCGCCAAGTGGCATGAGCAGGGCGATGACCAGTGCAGTGCGCCGCCCCGTCCAGAACCCCTTGCCCGGTCCGTGTGAAGTGGGCGACTCCTGCGTGTCATCGAGCAGGCGCAGTTGCAGTTCGTCACGGGCTGCGTCACAGTCTTGCGCACTGATGAGGCCACGTGCCAGATCACGCTCCAGAGTTTCGATTTGGTCGCGGTAAATGGAGGCGTTCAGAACTTGACTTGAAACGCCGGCGGCGCTGGCTGGCCATAGTAGCGGGCGCACCAGCCAGCCCAGAGCCAACAGGGTCAGGACGGCTGCGATGGCAATAAAAACAATCATGAGGGAAGTTCCGTATCTTTGAGAAGAGACTGCGCCTTTTTGCGCTGTTCTGCATCGAGTACCGGCGCGGCACTGCCGGACTGCTGGCGTCGCACCACGCGCACCAGGAAGTACAGGGCGCCGATCAGCAGCAGGAAGGGGCCAAACCAGAGCATCCATGTCAGCGGCTTCACGGGCGGGCGGTAGCGCACAAAGTCGCCATAGCGGCTGACCATGTACTCCATGATTTCGGCATCGGACTTGTTGGCCTTGACCAGCGTGCGCAGCTCGCGGCGCAAATCCATGGCCAGATCGGCACGCGATCCGGCAAGCGACTCGTTCTGGCAAACCAGGCAGCGCAATTCTTCCGAAATGGCGATCATGCGTTGCTCTACAACCGGGTCTTCAGCCAAAGGAATGGCCTCACCCGCATGGCAGGTCAGGGCGCATTGCAGTGCCAGAATCAGGGCCAGCAAGTACTTCATTTTTGCAACTCCCGCACCATGGGCAAAATCTTGTCGCGCAGCGCCTCTTCTGTGACAGGACCAATCTGCTTGTAGCGAATAATGCCCATCCTGTCGATCAGAAAGCTTTCCGGTACGCCATAAACGCCAAAGTCGATACCAATGCGGCCGTCCTGGTCCGTGATCGAGAGGTCGTACGGATCGCCAAAACGGGCCAGCCACTTCAGGCCCTCGGTGTTCTGATCCTTGTAATCAAGTCCGACCACGGGAATGGTCTTGGTCTTGGCAAATTCCATCAGTATCGGGTGTTCCTGCCGGCAGGCGACACACCAGGATGCCCAGGTATTGAGGATCCATACCTTTCCCAGCATGTCTTTGCCGGAAAAATTCTGGTCCGGTGTTTGCAGTTTGGGCGCCGTAAAAGCGGGGGCTGGCTTGCCGATGAAGGGCGAGGGAATTTCGTGCGGATCGCGCGTCAGACCGATCGCCAGAAAGACCACCATGACAGCAAAAATTCCCAGTGGAATCAGTGCTTTCTTGTTCATGCTGGCACCCCTTGACCTGGCGCTTTGCTGGCCAGGGCTTTGCGGCGATAACGCCGATCCAGTGCCGCCATGGCGCCACCCATTGCCATCAGCAGGCAGCCGCCCCAGATCCAGATGACGAAGGGCTTGTGGTAAACACGAATCGCCCAGGCCGGACTGGTGCCATCCTGCAGCCGTTCACCCAGCGCGACATAGACGTCGCGTACCAGGTTGCTGTCAATCGCGGTTTCCGTCATCGGCATGGTGGACGAGAAATAGGTTCTCTTTTCAGGCTCCAGCGTGCGCAGCACCTTGCCGTTCTTGCTCAGTTCGACAACCCCACGATCCGCGTTGTAGTTAGGACCCGGAACCTCGCTGATGCCCGTCAGCTTGAAGGTGTAGCCAGCCACCTCAACGGTGTCGCCAATGCCCATGCGCACATCCTTTTCGGTTTCATACCCTTTGACCATGGTGATGCCGACCACGCACACGGCAATTCCGATGTGCGCCAGATGCATGCCCCAATAGGAAACAGGAATCGCCTTCCAGTTCACGGTGTCCTTGAGTTGGCGGTAAATCTGTTGCAGTGACGACAGCACAATCCAGAATACCAGCGTCAAGCTCAATGCCACCAGCCACGACCAGGGACCTGCCAGCAGCGGCACGCTGCAACCCAGCAAGACCGAAACAATGGCCACAGGCCGCAACTTCCTGCCGATTTCGGCAACGCTGTCATTCTTCCAGCGCGCATACGAACCGACCACCATGAAAAACAACACCGGCAGCATGATGGGAGCAAAGACTGAGTTGAAGTAGGGCGGGCCCACTGACAACTTGCCCAGATTGAGCGCGTCCACGATCAGGGGATAGAGCGTGCCCAGCAGCACGGCCGCGGCCGCCGTGGTGAGGAGCACATTGTTGATCAGCAAAAAGGTTTCGCGCGACACCAGGGTGAAGGCACCGCCGGCGCGCACCTTGCCGGAGCGCATCGCAAACAGCGTCAGCGACCCTCCGACCACGGCGGACAGGAACAGCAGGATAAAGATGCCACGCTTGGGGTCGGTAGCAAAGGCGTGTACCGAGGTCAAGACACCCGAGCGAACCAGGAAAGTGCCGAGCAGACTGAGGGAAAAGCCAATGATCGACAGCATGATGGTCCAGCTGCGAAACAATCCGCGTTTTTCCGTCACGGCCAACGAATGGATCAGCGCCGAGCCAACCAGCCAGGGCAGGAAAGAAGCGTTTTCGACCGGGTCCCAGAACCACCAGCCACCCCAGCCGAGCTCATAGTAGGCCCACCAGGAACCCATGGCAATGCCTATGGTCAGGCAGATCCAGGCCGCAGTGGCCCAGGGCCGCGTCCAGCGTGCCCAGGCGGCGTCAAGCCGGCCGTTGAGCAGTGCCGCGATGGAAAAGGCAAAGGGTACTGCCATGCCGACATAGCCCATGTAAAGCATTGGCGGATGAAATACCAGGCCCGGATCCTGCAGCAGCGGATTCAGGTCCCGACCGTCCGGTGGAATCTCACTCAGGCGCAGGAAGGGATTGGAAGTGATCAGCATGAACAGCAGGAAGCCGACGGCAACCAGGCTCATCACCGCCAACACGCGGGACACCATCACATCAGGTAACTGACGGGAAAACAGGGATATCGCCATCATCCACGAGCACAGCATCACGAGCCACAGTAACAACGAACCCTCGTGGCCGCCCCAGACACCGGCGATACGGTAGATGTCTGGCAGCTTGGAGTTGGAATGTTGCGCCACATACGAGACCGAAAAATCGTTCGTAAAGAAGGCATAGGTGAGGCAGGCGAAGGACAGCGATGCCAGAAACCACAGTGCCTGCGCTCCAGGTTTGGCCAGCGCCATCCAGTCAGCGCGGCCCTGCTGCCCGCCGACGACACCCAGCGTGCCCAGAGCCAGCGCCACAAAAAGGGCGAGGATCAGGGAAAAGTGACCAATTTCAGGAATCATGTTTTTGTCCTACTTCAATGTCTTCATGGTTTGCTGGGCCTTTTCCAGCGCATCCTTGGCTTCGGGCGGCATGTAGTTCTCGTCGTGTTTGGCGAGCACCTCGGTTGCAACAAATTTCCCATCCGCGCCAATCTTGCCCTGTGCTACCACGCCCTTGCCCTCTTTGAACAGATCGGGCAGGATGCCGGTGTAGGAAACACCCATGTCCTTGGACAGGTCGGTCACGATGAAGTTGACGGTCAGGTTATCGCGGCTGAGGGAACCGGTCTTGACCAGACCACCGATGCGGAATGTCCGGTTCTTTGGCGCTTCGCCGGCGGCGACCTGCGTTGGACTGAAAAAGAAGACCAGATTGCTCTGGAACGCGTTGAGCACGAAGTAGGCCGCCAGACCCAGGGCAGCCAGACCGCCGACGATCATGGCGGCGCGCTTGTGACGTGGTTTCATCGAGGATCACCTCTTTCCGATTCAAATTGGGCGCGCAGGCTGCGCAGAACTTCGCGACGCTTGGCACGAACCTGTATCACTTCGACGACCACCGCCAAAGCGGTCAGTCCAAAGGCCGGCCACACGTACTGGGCATAGCCGCCCATGGCCAAGAACTCGTTCCAGTTATTCCACTGCATGTTTCACCCACTCTGTGTGACGTTCCCGATCCAGGATGATGACGCGCACGCGTACCAGCGCCATCGTGATGGCGTACATCCAGAATGCCACGGTCATCAGGCCCATGCCCCACAGCATGGCGGGTGCAATGGACGCACCTTTCATGGTGACCGAGGCTCCCTGGTGCAAGGTGTTCCACCAATACACCGAGCCGTAAATGATGGGAATGTTCACGGCGCCCACCAGCGCCAGCTGGGCGCAGGCCTTGTCGGCGCGGCGCGGGTCGTCAATCGACGACTGCAGGGCGATGAACCCCAGGTACAGGAACAGCAGAATCAGCGACGACGTGAGGCGTGCGTCCCAGACCCACCAAGTGCCCCACATGGGCTTGCCCCAGAGCGAACCCGTGGCCAATGACAAGAACGCCAGCAGCGCGCCCGTGGGGGCGAGCGCCGAAGCCATCATGCCCGAAAGCCGGGTGTTGAAAGCCAAACCAAAACCGGCCCAGCCGGCCATGACAAGGTAGACAAACATGGAGAGCGAGGCGGCCGGCACGTGCACAAAGATGATGCGATAGCCCTGCCCTTGCTGGGCATCGACCGGTGCCATGACGAGTCCGATCCACAAACTCACCGCCGCCAGAACAGTGGCCAGTGTGGCAAACCAGGGCCACATCCTTCCCGCCAGATAGTAAAAATTCTGCGGAGCGGAAAATTTGAACCAGTGAATCGTTTGCGTGTTCATTCCAGGGAAATCCTCAAGGCTGTCTTGGTCGCCAAAGGCGCAAAAAAGAGCGATAGCACCAACAGGGCTGCCAACAAGGACAGGTGGCCACCGAAACCCAGGCCAGCCGCGTCAGCCTCCACCGCGCCTGCGCCGAATATCAGAACCGGAATATACAGGGGCAGGATCAACAAGGACAGCAATACCCCTGCGCCGCGTACGCCCAAAGTCAGTGCCGCGCCAATGCTTCCAATCAAACTCAGGGTCGGCGTCCCAAGTAGCAGGGTCAGCATCAGGATTCCGAGAGAACGACTCTCCAGTCCAAACTGCAATCCAAGGACTGGTGCCATCAGCACCAGCGGCAAGCCAGAGAGTAGAAAGTGCGCAAGCGCCTTGGCCGCCACCAACAGGCCCAGTGGTGTGCTGGAAAGTGCCATCTGCTCCAGCGAGCCGTCCGCGTGATCCGTGGCAAACAGGCGCTGCAGGGACAGCATGGCCGCCAGCAGCGCACTGACCCACAGCACGCCGGGTGCCATGCGCGTCAGCAGCGCCGATTCGGGTCCCACACCCAGCGGGAAGAGGCTGGCAACGACCACAAAAAACACCAGCGGCGTCAGTACTTCGCCCTTTTGCCGCAGTGCCACAGAGACTTCCCGGCGCAGCAGCGCCGTCATCACACCGGGCAGGCCGAGCTTCTTCACGCGCGCAACTCCAACATCTGCGGCGCTATCGTGCCGATGTCCACCTGCTGATGGCTGGTTAGCACTGCCATACCACCCTTGTCCAGATGGCTGGCGATCAAGTCCGCCAGCATGCGGACACCTTTTTCGTCCATGGCGACAAACGGCTCATCGAGCACCCACAGCCGTGTCTGGCTCAGCGCCAGACGTGACAGGCCAACGCGCCGCTTTTGTCCTTGTGACAGGTGCTTTACCAACTGCTCGCCGCGACCGCGCACGCCAAAATGCGCCAGTACATCCTGCAACTGTGTCGGCTCCGGCGCATGGCCAGCCAGCGCTGCAGTAAAGACCAGATTTTCATTGACCGTCATGGATTCCTGGAGGGCGTTCAGATGGCCCAGATAACACAAGTCCTGGCGGAAAATCTCTGATTGCGAGTGAATCGGTGTGCCGTTCCAGAGAATCTGGCCCGATTCAATCGGTGCCAGACCACACACCATGCGCAGCAGGCTGGTCTTGCCAACGCCATTGGCGCCGGCCACGTACAGCCAGTGCCCAGCCTTCAGGACGCAATCAACGCCCTGAAAAAGTTGCCGTCCTCCCCGACTGCAGCCTAGCTTGGAAAATGAGAGAGTCGGCGCAGTATTCAATTCTTGTTGGACGGAAAATCGGAACGCCAATTTTAAGGCATGGACCTGTCCCGACCCTTTTGCTTTAACAAAACTTTACGACTGCCTGCCTTGTCACTTGACACAGGGGGTGAATTCTGCTGTCAGGCGTAATATTGCGCCACGTAATCTTCAAAGCTGTCCTGGTCCTGCGCTTCGAGTTGGCTCTGGGCCTGCCATGAACTCTGCACGCTGGCCAGAAATTTCTCGTTGCTCTGCGCATCGAGCCCCTGTGCCAGCAATTGACGCTGGTGCTCTTGTGATAGCTGCAGCGTGTAGTTCAAAAAGCCGCCGTGTTCGCGAACGCCTTCAAGCATCTGCGCCGAAGGTGTGCTGTCGGGCTCATCTATCCTCTGGCGAAGCATCTGCATTGTTGACTTGTAGCGCTCGCCGCCATACGCCGCGTCCAGCATTTCGGCAAAGGGCTGCATGTCGTCGAACAACTCGTGTGCCAGCGGGCGAAACGCCTGTTCGCGGTTATGCGCCAGCAGGTGCAGTCCGGGTTGACGGCCGTGGTTCACGACGCGGCGTTTGTTCTCATCGTTTTCGCTCTGCTCGCGGCTTGTGACGGGCGGGCTGTCGCGAAAAAGGCACATCAACATCAGCACGTCGGCAAATGTGCTTTGCTCCGGTGCAATGCCTATGTCGATGAAAGGGTTAAGGTCAAACAAACGCATTTCGACATATTCAACACCGCGCAACTGCAAACCTTTGGCGGGGCGCTCGGCACCGGTGCGTTTTGGGCGAATGGCAGCGTAGAACTCGCTCTCGGTTTGCAGCAGGTTGGCGCTGAGCTGCTTCCAGTGACTGCCGTCGCGCACACCGATCTCTTCGTAATAGGGGTCCGGTGTGCGGATTGCAGCCTCCAGCGCCCGCGTGTATTCGGCCAATGAATTGACGCTGACGTTCAGGTTGGCTTGGGCCCGGTTGTGGTAACCCAGGTCACTCATGCGCAGGCTGGTCGCATAGGGTCCGTACCGGGTACCTGGCACCAGCACGGGCAAGTCCGATGGCTGCCCTTGCAGAAAGGATTCGCACAGCGCCGGTGAGGCGCCGAAAAGATAAGGCACGAGCCAGCCAAAACGCAGGAAGTTGCGGATCAGCCCAAAGTAGCGCTCACTCACGTAATCCTGTCCTTTGCTGGCGGGGCCACAGCAATCCTGCAATGCCAGCCAAAAGTTCTTGGGCAAGGACCAGTTGTAGTGGGCGCCGGCTATCGCTTGCATCTTGCGGCCGTAGCGCAAGCTCAAGCCTTCCCGGTAGACATACTTGAAGCGGGCTGCATTGGACTTGCCGTAGTCGGCAATCGGTATGTCTTTGTCCTCACCCAAGGCGCAGGGCATGGAACTGGCCCACATCGTCTCGGTTTCAAGTCGGGGCGCCACGTAGCGGTGAATGTCGCGCAGGAAGCGCAGCGGAAATTCGGGGTCGGTGGAGGGCGGCGTGATGAACTCAAGCAGCGCTTCGGAGTAATCGGTGGTGATCCAGGGGTGCGTAAGCTTGGAGCCCAGTTCCAGCGGATGCCGCGTTTGCGCCAGCTTGCCGGCACCATCGACGCGCAGGCATTCGCGCTCAAAGCCGCGCGTGATGCCGCGCAGCACCTGAGCCTGACCGGGGGTAAAAAATTGCTGGACGGCGTCACAGCAGGTGAACTTCAACATGGACGCTGGCTTTCTCAAATCTGGCGGGATGGGTCGCAGTATGGCAGTTTTTGGAACGTGGTAAGGTAACTGGCATGACAGCGTTTTTGCTCACAGATGTCCTGCAGGAAAAGTTGCTGCAAGCCGCCCGCGCGGCCCGCACCCAAGCTTACGCACCTTACTCCAAGTATCGGGTTGGTGCGGCCGTGCTGGACGAACAGGGGCGCATCCACGCCGGCTGCAATGTGGAAAACGCGGCCTACCCGCAGGGCGTCTGCGCCGAGGCTGGCGCCTTGAGCGCCATGGTGCTGGCTGGCGGGACACGGGTGCACGCCGTGCTGGTGGTGGGTGCAGCAGCCGGTGCTTCGTGGACCACGCCATGCGGTGGCTGTCGCCAGAAGTTGCGTGAATTCTGTGCACCCGATACGCCGATCCTGACTGCCAGCGACGAAGCCCTCGGACCGGCCTTCACGCTCGCGCAACTGTTACCTGAGAGCTTTGGGCCAGCCCACTTGAACATGCTATGACAGATGACTCCGCTTTCGAAGCCGCTGCGACCATTCGCGAGCGCAAACCCGGCTTTAGGCCTTGGCTTGGAATGATTCTTGGATCCGGCTTGGGCCCCATGGCAGAGCAGATCGACGAGCCGATAGTGATGAGGTTTGACGAACTGCCGGGCTTTCCTGTTTCTACGGTTCATGGTCACGCGGGTGAACTGGTGCTTGGCACGCTCTTCGGGTTGCCGGTAGCCTGCCTGAAAGGGCGCGCCCATTTTTACGAAGGCTACGGCATGGGCGTGATGACGAGTGCGGTGCGCACGCTCAAACTGCTGGGCTGCGAAACGCTGCTGGTGACCAACGCGGCCGGATCCCTGCGCCGCGAGGCCGATGCCGGCAGCCTGGTGGCGGTCACCGACCACATCAACCTGTTGCCCGGCACACCCATGGTGGGTCACAACGACGAGCGATTCGGTCCCCGCTTTTTCAGTCTGTCCAATGCCTATGACAGCGAACTGCTTGGGCTGCTCAAGGCCAGTGCCCATGCCAGTGGCATTGAACTGCATGAAGGCGTCTATGCGGCCTGCCCGGGACCGAATTTTGAGACTGCGGCAGAGATCCGCATGATGTCCGTCCTGGGCGCAGACCTGGTAGGCATGTCGCTGGTGCCTGAAGTGATTTCGGCGCGGCATTGTGGTTTGAAGGTCGTTGCCGTTTCTGTTGTCACCAACCTGGCCGAGGGGCTGGGCACGGTAGCGCTGTCGCACGATCAGACGCTGAAGTACGCAGCCCTCGGCGCTAAAGACCTGCTGGTCCTGCTACAGGCTTTTGTTACCGAGCTGGCACGACGACCTGACACGCGGGCGTCGGCCTGAGCATTGATCAGAGCCAGAGCGATTCATCATGCCAAGAGCATTTATCCTCCTGCTTGATTCGGTCGGTCTTGGCGCGACGCCGGATGCGGAGGCATTCGGTGACGCAGGCACGAATACCCTGGGTCATACGGCGGCACGGGCGGCGAGCACCGGGCGAGGTCTGCATTTACCGAATCTGGAAGCTTTGGGTCTGGGCGCGGCAGCGCAGCTGGCCTGTGGCCAGTGGCCGCAGGGCTTTGATCGGCGCACCGGCTTTGGCGCAGCGTATGGTGCCGCCAGCGAACGCTCCACCGGCAAGGACACGCAAAGCGGTCACTGGGAAATTGCCGGGCTGCCGGTGGATTTTGACTGGGGTTACTTTGCGCGCGAGCTCCCGGCCTTTCCGCAACAACTGACCGACGCCTTGCAGGCGCGCTCCGGTGTGCCGGGTTTTCTGGGCAACTGCCATGCCTCGGGTACCGAGATCATCAAGCGCCTGGGTGACGAGCATGTGGCCAGCGGCAAGCCTATTCTCTACACCTCGGCCGACTCGGTTTTCCAGATCGCTGCGCATGAAGAGCACTTCGGGCTGGAGCGCTTGTATGCGCTGTCCGAGGCCGCTTTTGAGCTGGTCAAGCCCTATCGCATTGGCCGCGTCATTGCACGCCCCTTTTTGGGCGAGAAGGGGCAGTACCGGCGTACCGCGAACCGGCATGATTACGCCGTCAAGCCGCCCAAGGCCACCCTGCTTGATCACGTCCAGGACGCTGGTGGTGAAGTGCTGGCGCTGGGCAAGGTAGGTGACATTTTTGCCCAGCAGGGCGTCTCGCGCGTGCTCAAGGGCAAGGACAACATGAGTCTGTTTGATGCGCTCCTGCAAGTCGCCGGTGAGGCGGCGTCGGGATCGCTGAGCTTTGTGAATTTTGTCGATTTCGACCAGCTCTTTGGCCACTCGCGCGATGTCGCCGGCTATGCCGCAGCGCTGCGTGAATTTGATGCGCGTCTTCCGGAATTCGTCGCCCGAATGGTGCCGGGTGATTTGGCCGTGATCACGGCTGACCATGGTTGCGACCCGACCTCGCGCGGCTCCGACCATACCCGTGAGCATATTCCGATGCTGTTTTTCGGGCCCGGCCTGCAGCCACGTTCGCTGGGCGTTTCCGATACCTTTTCCGACATTGGCCAGACCCTGGCCAGACATCTCGGCGTCGCTCCACTTGTGCATGGACGCAACCTCCTATGACCGACTCAAGCAATTCGCAACGCAACCAGACGATGGGCCTGGATCTGGGCTGGGTGCAGCAGATCAGGGTGAACCGCAACGCGGCCGATCGGCGCGCCGCCAGCCTCGTCAATCGTCGCGGCGTGAAGAAAGAGTATCAGGCGGCCTGGCTGCTTAAAGCCATCGAATGCATGGACCTGACCACGCTAGGCGGTGACGATACGCCGGGGCGGGTAGAGCGACTTTGCCGCAAGGCGCTGCAACCCCTGCGCGCCGATCTGCAGCACGCGCTCGGCGTACAGAAGCTGACCACCGGCGCGGTCTGCGTCTACCACGAAATGATTGCGCCAGCTTCTAGGGTTCTGGCCGGCCGGCTGCCGATTGCCGCGGTATCCACCGCTTTCCCGGCGGGGCTGACCAGTCTGGAAACCAAGCTGCGCGAGATTGAACTGTCGGTCGCAGCGGGTGCCAGCGAAATCGACATCGTGATCACGCGCCAGCATGTGCTCACCGGCAACTGGCAAGTCCTGTACGACGAGACGCTGGCTTACCGCCAGGCCTGTGGCAACGCCCATGTGAAGGCGATTCTTGCGACGGGCGATCTGGTGACGCTGGAAAACGTCGCCAGGGCTTCGTGGGTCTGCATGATGGCGGGCGCCGATTTCATCAAGACATCCACCGGCAAGGAAGGTGTCAATGCCACACTGCCGGTGGCGCTGACCATGACGCGGGCCATCCGCGAGTACTTTGAGCGTTACGGGTTTCGCGTCGGTTTCAAGCCGGCCGGTGGTGTTTCGTCGGCCAAGTCGGCGCTGCAGTACCTCACCGTGATGGCCGAGGAACTTGGCCGCGAGTGGCTGGAGCCGCAGCTCTTTCGCATCGGCGCGTCCAGCCTGCTGACCGACATCGAACGCCAGCTGGAGCACTATGTGACCGGCAATTACTCGGCCAATCATAGGCACGCACTACCATGACAAGCATCCCCGACATTCTCAAGACCATGGATTACGGCCCCTCGCCGGAGAGCCAGAAGGAAGCTCTGGCCTGGCTGGCGCAGCATGAACACCGCTTTGGCCTGTTCATCAACAACGCCTGGAGTGCGCCAGTCAACACCTTCGCCTCCCTCAATCCGGCTGACGGCAAGGAACTTGCGCAGCTGACGCAGGCCACGAGTTCGGATGTGGATCGTGCCGTCGCGGCAGCGCGTGCCGCCCTGGCTGGCTGGCAGGCGCTGGGCGGTCACGGTCGGGCCAAGGTGCTGTATGCATTGGCGCGCCAGTTGCAGAAGCACGCTCGCCTGTTTGCCGTGCTGGAGACGCTGGATAACGGCAAGACCGTGCGTGAAACCCGCGACGTTGACCTGCCGTTGGCGGCGCGCCATTTTTATCACCATGCTGGCTGGGCGCAGTTGCTCGGCGAAGAGTTTGCTGGCTACCGCGCGGTGGGCGTGGTGGGGCAGATCGTGCCCTGGAACTTCCCGCTGCTGATGCTGGCCTGGAAGATCGCGCCGGCGTTGGCGGCGGGCAATTGCGTGGTCTTCAAGCCGGCCGAATTCACGTAACTCACAGCTTTGCTGTTTGCCGAAATCTGCCAGCGCGCCGGTGTGCCTGCGGGTGTCGTCAACATCGTGACCGGTGATGGCGAAGTGGGCCAAGCCATCGTGAATCACCCCGGCATTGACAAGCTGGCCTTCACCGGCTCCACTGAAGTCGGTCGCTTGATCCGCCGCGCCACCGCGGGCAGCGGCAAGAAGCTCTCATTGGAACTCGGTGGCAAGTCACCCTTCATCGTGTTTGAGGATGCCGACCTCGATGCCGCCGTGGAAGGTCTGGTCGATTCGATCTGGTTCAACCAGGGGCAGGTCTGCTGCGCTGGCTCCCGCCTCTTGGTGCAGGAATCGGTGCAGGAGCGTTTTCTGGCCAAGGTGAAAGCGCGCATGGACAAGCTGCGGCTTGGCTCACCGCTGGACAAATCCATGGACGTAGGCGCATTGGTGGACCCGGTGCAACTGCAGCGCATCACGGGTCTGGTCGACGCGGCACGTGCCGAGGGCTGCGAGATCTGGCAGTGTGAGTGCAAGATTCCTGGCGTCGGCAGCTGGTACCCGCCTACCCTGATCACGGGCGCATCTGCCTACGCTGCGGTGGCGCAGACAGAAATCTTTGGTCCGGTGCTTGTGGCGATGAGTTTTCGCACACCACCGGAGGCTGTGCAACTGGCGAACAATACGGTCTATGGTCTGGCCGCCTGCATCTGGTCCGAATCGATCAGTCTGGCACTCGACATCGCTCCCCAAATCAAGGCTGGTGTGGTGTGGATCAACACCGCCAACCAGTTCGACGCGGCTTGCGGTTTTGGTGGCTACCGTGAATCAGGTTTTGGTCGTGAAGGCGGCCGCGAAGGCATGCTCGAATACCTCACACCATTGGCTGAAGATGCACGGCCGGCCACCGCTCCGCGCCTCGCTGTGAATGCGGACAGCGGCAAGGTTGCAGCGTTGCAAGAAGGCAGTGGCTCCTTCGACATCGACCGCACAGCCAAGCTCTACATCGGTGGCAAGCAGACACGGCCCGACGGTGGTTACAGCCGCGCCATTCATGACGCAGGCGGTGCCTTCCTGGCGGACGTTGGTGAGGGCAATCGCAAGGACATCCGCAATGCAGTCGAAGCGGCGCACAAGGCCTCGGCCTGGTCGCGAGCCACAGCGCACAACCGGGCTCAGGTTCTGTATTACATCGCTGAAAATCTCGCCACCCGGGCGCAGGAGTTTGCGGCGCGCTTGCGGATGATGTCGGGTGCTGCCGATGCCGAGCGCGAAGTTCAGGCCTCGATAGCACGCCTGTTCTACTACGCCGCCTGGGCTGACAAGTACGATGGGCTGGCGCACCAGCCACCGATGCACGGCATCACGGTGGCGCTCAACGAGCCGCTGGGCGTGGTCGGCATCATCTGCCCGACTGAGCAGCCGCTGCTGGGCTTTATCTCGCTGGTGGCGCCGGCGATTGCGCTGGGCAATTGCGTGATTGCCGTACCTTCTGAAGCACATCCGCTCTCGGCGACCGATCTGTACCAGGTGCTCGACACCTCGGACCTGCCCGGGGGTGTGCTCAACATCGTCACCGGCAGCGCCGACGAACTGGCACGTGTGCTGGCCAGTCACAGCGATGTCGATGCGGTCTGGCGGCACGACGGCTCGGCCACGGGTTGCGCCGAAGTCGAGCGCCTGTCGGCCCAGTCGCTCAAGCGCACCTGGGTCAGCGGCGGCAGAGGGCGTGACTGGTACGACCCTGCTCAGGCCGCTGGCCGGCCCGTGTTGGCGCACGCCAGCCAGGTGAAGAACATCTGGATACCCTACGGGGTTTGAGCCGTGACCTTGCTGCCACAGGAAATCATCCGCAGAAAGCGCGACGGCGCCGCTCTGAGTCGCGCCGAGATCGAGTTTTTTGTTCGCGGCATCACCGACGGCAGCGTCAGCGAGGGTCAGGTTGCAGCCTTTGCCATGGCGGTCTATTTCAAGGACATGGTGATGGAGGAACGTGTGGCCCTGACGCTGGCCATGCGCGACTCGGGTCAGGTGCTGGAGTGGCGCTCACTTGACCTGCCCGGACCGGTCATGGACAAGCATTCCACCGGTGGCGTGGGCGATGTGGTCTCGCTGCTGCTGGGGCCCATGATTGCGGCTTGTGGCGGCTTTGTGCCCATGATCTCGGGTCGTGGCCTCGGCCACACCGGTGGCACGCTCGACAAGTTCGACGCCATACCGGGTTACTGCAGCACACCCGACATCGAGAAGTTTCGCCAGGTGGTGAAAGCTGTGGGTGTGGCCATCATCGGCCAGACGGCGCAGCTGGCACCGGCCGACAAGCGCGTCTATGCGATTCGTGACGTTACCGCCACGGTCGAGTCGGTGCCCATGATCACGAGTTCCATCCTGTCCAAAAAACTCTCGGCCGGGCTGGACTTTTTGGTAATGGATGTGAAGGTTGGCTCTGGCGCCTTCATGCCCAGTTATGAGAAGTCGCTGGAACTGGCGAACAGCATCGTCAGCGTCGGCACGGACGCCGGTTTGCCCACTGCAGCGCTGCTGACCGACATGAACGAATCGCTCTCGCCCAGCGCCGGCAATGCGCTGGAGGTGCGCCTCGCGCTCAACTACCTGAGTGGCCGAGCCCGACCGGCGCGCCTGCATGAGGTGACGATGGCGCTGTGCGCTGAAATGCTGCTGCTCGGTGGTCTTGCCGACAGTCTCGAACATGCGCGAGCGCGCTTGCAGGCAGCGTTGGACGGCGGTGCTGCGGCAGAACGCTTTGCGCGCATGGTGAGTGCGCTGGGCGGCCCGGCGGATCTGCTGGAACGCCCCGACGCTTATCTGGAGGCGGCGCCTGTCTTGCAGCCGGTTGCAGCGCAGCGATCAGGCTTTTTGCAGCGTTGCGATTGCCGCAGCCTGGGGCTCACCGTGCTGGGTCTTGGCGGTGGTCGCAGCCGCCCGACAGACACCATTGATTTTGCGGTGGGACTGAGTGAATTGGTGCAGATTGGCGACCAAGTCGAAGCCGGCCAACCGCTGGCCATGGTTCATGCGCGCACCGCGGCGGCGGCCGCGCAGGCGGCGCGCGAACTGCAGTCGGCCTACCAGATCGGCGACACAGCGCCCCCTGCCGGGACAGCGGTCTACACCCGGATTGGCAGCGCTGGTGCTAAGGCTTGAGCTGGTACAAAGCCGAGCCGTCGCCGTTGTCCTTCAGCCACTGAATGTCCGGGTGCCTGGCAAGATGCTTCTGCGCCGCGCTGGCTGAAAAAAAGACCATCCTGACCCCCGGCACATTCTGGATGTGCCAGTTCCCGTCGGCGCTAGGGTTGACTTGTTTGCCGGGACCCAGCACGTCCATCATGCGCAGGTACTCGATCAGCACCTGCCGGTTTTCCTCGGGTGCGTCCAGTATCACCTTGGCCGCCGTCAGTCCCGGAAAATTGCCGCCACCGAAGGCGCGGTAGTTGTTGGTGGCGACTATGAATTTGGCGTCCAGCACGATCGGCTGCCCCTGATAGCGCAGGTTCTTCACCCGATGCGCGTCGGGCGCAATCAGCGTGCCGTTCACCGCATAGCGGGCTGGCTGCGTCACGTCGATTTCGTAAGTCACGCCATCGACGGTGTCGAAGTTGAAGGACGGAAATCCGCTGTTCACCAGCGCTTGCTGTGGCGGACCCTGGGGATCGATCCGGTTGAACTGCCCGGCAGACATCTCGATCCACTCCTTCACCTCGGCACCGGTCAGCAGCATGGCCTTGAGCGTGTTCGGGTACACGTACAGGTCGGCCACATGTTTGAGTGCCAGCGGCCCCGCCGGGATGTCGGTGTAGTTTGTTGAGCCCTGTCGGCCACCGGCCTTGAAGGGCGAGGCCGCCGACAGCACCGGGTATTTTTCGTAATCGGTGCCCTGAATGGCACGTTTCACATAAGCCATCTGCGCGTTCGAAACAATCTGTACCGAAGAATCGTCGCTGACCTGGGCAAAGAAACTGTAGATCGGTGCGCTGCTGAAGGCTATTCTGTCGCGCAGATAAGCCAGGGTCTGCGCATGCTCTTCGCCAATGGCCTGTTCCACCGACGGGTCGGCATCAGCCAGTGACTTGCGGGTGACGCGGTCAAACACAGGGCGGATGGAAGATCGGCTGTCCGTTACCTTCCAACTGCCGCCGCCGTTGTCCATCCTCAGGTCCACGACGCCCAGATGATCGCCCCAGCGTCCCGGCATCACAGCCGCGACGCCGTTGATGGTGCCACGCTCGATGTCCACCCGCGGATAGCTTGCAAAGCCCTTGCCCGGAAACTCGGAGTGTGCGTGGCCAAACAGAATCGCATCCACACCCGGCACCTGTGCCAAGCGAGAAACCGCGTTCTCGGCGAACAGCCCGACCTCGCCCTTTTCAAAGCCCGAGTGGGCAATGGCGATGACCAGATTCGCTCCCTTGGCGCGCATCTCTGGCACATACTTCTTCGCCACTTCAACCATGTCGTGCGCCACCACGCGGCCATCCAGATTGGCCTTGTCCCACTGCATGATCTGCGGCGGCACCAAGCCGATCACGCCGACCTTGATGGCGTGCTTCTGGCCCTGTGCATCCTTGAGCTCCCGGTCGAGCAGCAGGTAAGGCGTGAAGGCATGATGGGCTTGCGCTGAATCCTTGTCCTTGTCATCGAGATAGACGTTGGCGCTGATGTAGGGAAAGTTGGCACCTGCAATGGCGTGTTGCAGAAAAGCTAGTCCGTAATTGAAGTCATGGTTGCCGATATTGGCGGCGTCGTAGGCCATGGTGTTCATTACCTTGTAGGCCGGATGCACCTGACCCTCCTGCAGCGGCTTGACTCGTGCAGCCCAGTCGCCCAGTGGGTTGCCCTGCAGCAGGTCGCCGTTGTCGAACAGCAGGCTGTTGGGAGCCTCGGCGCGGGCCGCCTTGATCAGGCTGAGGGTGCGCGCCAGACCATATTGGTCCGTCGGCTGGTCCTGGTAGTAGTCATAGCTGAGCAGATTCATGTGGAGGTCGGTTGTCTCCAGAATCCGCAAGCTCAGCTCGGCAGCCGGGGCCGCCGCTGCCAGCAAAGCGGCCAGCAGGCCGAGGCTGATCTTCCTCATTGCCGGTAGTACGCCGGCAGCGAGTGCAGGTACTTGGGCAGGTTCGGGTTTTTCATGAGGCGCGAGAAGAACTCCGGATCGTCGCTCGTAGTCAAGCTGTTCAGACGGGTCTTCTCGAACGGCAGGCCGAAACGGCAGGCAAGCAGGCGTTTGGCGTCGGCTACCTTGACGTCCCCGGCCGGTGGCTGCAGTCGGCACTCGGCGAAATCTTTGGCCACTTGCTCCGGGCTGAGCTTTGCTGCCAACTGAGCCGGTTCCAGGTTCAGGCCTCGCTGGATGCGCTTCATGGTCTCGGCGATGCTCATGGGTGGCAGGCTGGTGCTCGGGCAGTTGGGTGTCATGGCCTTGCTGCGTTTGCCCTTGAAGGTGGAACTGACCTCAATATCGTCGGCCCGGCCGCGGGCTGTCTTGAGCAAGGCGAGGTCGCCATACAGGGGCTCGCCGCGCACCGCCACCAACTGGATATTTTCTTCAATAGATCGG
>CAIYGK010000549.1 GCA_903925725.1 uncultured beta proteobacterium
ACAGGTGCTGACCAATTTGGTGCACAACGCGATCAAGTTCACGAACCATGGGCAGGTCAAGGTGACCTTGACCGTGTCGCAGCGGCTCAATGATCGGATTGAAGTCAGCATTTCGGTCAAGGACACCGGCATTGGCATGTCTGCAGAGCAGCGCAAGTCCTTGTTCACTGCCTTTGCCCAGGCCGACAGTTCAACCACTCGCCGCTTTGGCGGCACCGGTCTGGGCCTGGCCATCTCGAAGCGTTGTATTGAATTGATGGGCGGGCAGATCCGGGTCGAGCCCGAGCTTGGGGCTGGTAGCACCTTCACTTATTCGGTCTGGCTGCACGAGTCAGATCAGCAGAGCCGCTCGGCCCAGCGCCAGCAGCTGACGAGTGGTGTGCGGGTACTGATCGTGGACGACAACCCGGCGGCGCGTCAGATTCTGACCGAGCAGTTGACCACGCTGGGCTTGCGGGCTGACGAGGCCATTGATGGCCAGCAGGGACTCCATGCACTGCAACAGGCCGATGCCGGCGACCCCTACCAGGTGGTGCTGATGGATTGGCAAATGCCCGACATGGATGGCATCGAGGCAACCTGGCACATTAGTCACGATATGCATCTGGAACACCCGCCAGCCGTGGTGATGGTAACGGCCTATGGCGCTGACGAAGCGCGCAAGGCTGGTGGCAGCGCTGGCGCCAGTGCCTTTCTGGACAAGCCGGTCAGCCAGTCACGTCTGTGGGACACCTTGATTGGGATCATTACACCGCAGTTGGCGAAGCCCAGACGGATGCCAAGCCGCAGCGAAGACCACGCCACACTCGCCGGTGTGCGGGTTCTGCTGGTCGAAGACAACGATATCAACCAGCAGCTTGCGCGTGAGTTGATGGAATCGATGGGAGTCACAGTCACGCTGGCAGACAACGGCCGGCAGGCGCTGGACCTGCTGTTCAGCGCGCCCGACCCACTGCCCTGGTCCATGGTGCTGATGGACTTGCAGATGCCGGTGATGGACGGGCATCAGGCTACCTTGCTGCTGCGCGAGCAGGCACGCTTTGCCAACCTGCCCATCATTGCGCTGACGGCTCACGCTTCGGCCGAAGAAGGTGAGCGTTGCCTGCGCGAAGGCATGAACGCCCATTTGACCAAACCGATCGAGCCTGCCGCCCTTCGCGGATCGATCGCCTACTGGAGCAAGGCCGCAGCGGGTGGAGCAGAGCTGCGCATCAACGGGATCGACGTCGACAAGGGTCTGCTTCAATGCGGCGGCAGCAGAGCACTTTATGAGTCACTGTTACAACGGTTTGTCGCCAGTCTGGTTAACACGCCCAGGGAAATACGCCAGGCCCTTGAGGCCAGCGATATACCTCTGGCCGAGCGCAGTGCGCACACTTTGAAAGGCGTTGCCGCCAATCTGGGGGCTGGTGTCTGCAGCCGTTTGAGCAGAGAACTTGAAGAATCGATCCGGCAGCAGGAGCCCTCGGCGGCCATTCAAGCCCGGTTGACCGCACTCGAGCAGCACCTGGCTGAGCTGACGCTGGCCATAAGTCGTGCCCTGCCGGCATCCGCGCCCGCGCAGCCAGACCCGCCGGCTGCGGTTGACCGGGAACAGTTGCAGCGTATTTGCTGCCAATTGGCTGAGCTGCTGCGCAGCAGCAACGCGCAAGCCCGTTTGTTGCTGCAGGATCACGCTGCGCTGTTGCAAGGCGGTCTGGGCCCCCACTTCGCATCGCTGCAGCGTCGGGTGCAGGACTTCGAGTTCTCGCAAGCGCTGACCGAGCTTTATGATGCGGCCAATGCCGTGCAGCTTGACCTGCCGTAAAACCTGAACATGGAACTCTACTCACCCGTCAAACCCAGCATCC
>CAIYGK010000550.1 GCA_903925725.1 uncultured beta proteobacterium
CGATTCTGCATGGGCTCGGTTATGACAGTGCAGCCATTTTGAATTTGCAACAGTCGGGTGCGATGGGAGGCAGAAAAAGCACTGACGCTGCATGATAGATTTTTTAAACCGAGAATGCCTTCTCGCGTGACAGGGTTATCCCCGCAGCATATCGATGTGCAAAATGCCGTCGTCGTCATAGGGCGCAGACACTGCCTCAAACCCAAAGCCAGCATAGAAGCGTTCCAGGTAGGCCTGCGCACTGATCCGAATCTTATGGCCTGGATGCTGCTGCTGGGCGTACGCAATACCGTTGTCCATCAGTTCCCGACCAACACCGACGCCACGGTTGGCTGAGGTGGTGAGAACGCGCCCAAGCGTTATTTCCGTGAACTTTGCCCCGGGTGGCAAACAGCGCAGATAGGCCGCCAGGCAGCGCCTGCCGTCGACCATGCCCCAGCCGAGCAAGTGCTGAGCAACCGGGTCCAGACCATCGATGTCGAGGTACAGGCACTTCTGTTCAAGTACAAACACCTGCGCTCGCGCTGCCAGAACCGCATAAAGATCAGCGCCAGAGAGTTGTGCAAAACCTTGCCACTGCCAGTTCATCCTGTCTGCTCCTTATCGTCCATCCGCCGGATCCGCAGCTGACCCCAACACAAATCTGATTTCAAATTCGTCAAGTGTGCAGTGCCAAAGCCGGGGCCTGGCTATTTTCCGTTGGACAGCCATTTTCCCGGCCGTACCGGATGATAGTTCTATGAGATAGCAACAGCACGTGGATACGCCGAACGTCCCTTGTGACATTAAAAAGCCTTGGCAATAACGGGAGCACAGGTGGCTAAGAGCAGGAATGCGCTGACAAAACCCGTATCTTCGGTTCAACAAAAGTTCGGGTAAGTCCTGGCGTTTCACCATCAGACGGGTTCGCGCAAGCCCGGCAACTCTACCTTGACATCATCGCACTGGAGCCCCTGCATTTTGATGCACTGCACATGCTGGGCTTGCTTGAATGCCAGAGTGAGGATTTTGAGCAGACGGTTCTGGTGCTGGGCCGGGCTGTCGCGATCAGGGCCTGGGCGACACGATCCAATTTTGCCGCTAGGCAGTTCTGGTCAAAGCCCTGGGTGCTGAAGTGGTTCTGGAAGTACCCAAGACGCTGCTGGCCTTGCTGAAGGATCTGGAAGGCTTCTGCCAATTGATTGGCGTGGGCCACAGCGTTCCCGAATGTGACTTTCACTGCCCGCTATTGAGCCTGCCGCTGGCCTTCAAGACCAGCATCACCAGCATACCGGGGGCATTACCCTATCTGATCAGCGAGCCCGCTAAAGTGAGGCAATGGCAGACTCGGCTCGGTCACAAACGCATGCCGCGCGTCGGACTGGCGCTGGCTGCACGGAGGCAGCGACAGCCCCTGGTATCCAAGCGCCACACTGTACCGCCACCAGTGCGCAAACCCTGGCCATCTTTCGCACCATTACCCGCAACAAACCACGGATCGCCTGGAGCGGCTTGATCATCGAGATTGGCGAATGGTCACTGCGATGGTTCAGATGGCCAGCACCCTGAAGCTGCAGTGCATGGCCGAAGGTGTCGAAAGCAAGGAAGTTGAAACCATCCTGCGCGAGATCGGTTGCGACGAAGTGCAGGGCTACTACTATTGCCGCCCACTCAACGCCGATGCCATCGCCAAGCTGTTTTTTCAACCAG
>CAIYGK010000551.1 GCA_903925725.1 uncultured beta proteobacterium
ATACCCCTACGCGCTTGCCCGCCTTGAGTAAAGCCAGAATGACTCGGGCCCCGGTAAAGGTCTTGCCAGCCCCTGGTGGTCCCTGGAGGAAAAGGTCACTGTGATCGAGCCGCGCAAGCGCCGCGATGATCTGCGGCAGTGTTGCCCCTTCAGGGACCAAAGCGGTGCCTGCCTCATGGTTCTGCAGTTTGGGGAGCGCGCGCGTTAAGAAAGCGTCGATGGCCGGGTAGCGGCGGCTCGCAGCCTCATTCGCAGTTCCGATCAGAGAGTCCGCATACCGAAAAAGCGCATCCTGCAGGACCTTGTTGTTGATGCTGCGGCTCAGGCCAATGTCGATGGGGTAGGGCGGCAGTGTGTGACGCTTGCCGACCTTGAAGCTGACGGTGAGCTTGTCCTCATCAACGATCACATCAGTCAGGGGTGCCAGGCTGTCGACATGCACGCAGCTGTCACCGGTCTTGATCTTCACTTCCTGCTCGGTGTAGCGCAGCGTGTGGCGGATGGATCGGTCTTCGGCGCGCGACGGGTGCACCGGGTTTTGAAGGCCCGCAATGCATTCCGGATTTTCAAAACGGTCTTCAGCGTTCATGGCCTGGCGGTCGAATACACCCCACCATTCCGGCTTGGCAGCGCGCCTGTGAAAATCCAGCAACTGAAACGCCAGAAGGCGATGCTGCTCAGCCACCCCCCACGCGTCTGCATCCACGGGCAAGGTATCGACGAGGCGTTCGCGGTAGCGCAGCAGTCTTTGTTCTGCTTCATTGACCTGCACCAGTGCTTCTTCGCTCGCCTGCGTATCGCCGTGTTGCACCCAGGGGAGGCCGGTCGGCCGGAGCTTGAGCAGCCACTGCTGCAGCTGATAGGTTGAGCGCACGTCGTCTTCGTTGTAATCGGCAATCGCCTTTAGCAGCGCCTCGTCCTGGGTCTGCTTCCACTTCTCGTAGAAGACGATGCTGGCCCCCGCATTGGTGACATTGCCTGCGCGTGCCTCAAGGTAGAAGTGCTCGATGTTCTTGATTGAGTAGGCTGGCTCAGACACGCGGATGGCCTCGCGCACCACCTGATACAAGTCCACCATCTTGTGCTGGCGCAGCAGGTTGTCAACCTCGGACTCACGTGTGCCGTGCAGCCCCATCAGTTTCTTCAGCGCGGTGACTTCATACGGCGCGTAGTGGTAGATGTGGGCACCGGGATGACGCGCCAGGTGCTGCGTCACGAAATCCATGAAGTTCTCAAAGGCGATGCCTTCCTGGGCACGGCTATGCGCCCAGAAGGGTTTGAATTGAGCTTTGCCGGACTCAAAGAAGTACAAGCCAAACAGGTACTCGAGGCCGCCTTCTTCCAGCGGGTTGCCTTCCATGTCGAAGTACAAATCGGCGCTGTCGGGCGCCGGCATGCGGGCAAAACCTCGCGGTCCGGTCTCTGGCGGCGCTAGTGCGTCAGGCTGAATTAACTCAACAATGCCTTTGCCGGTTTGGCGAGCCCTGAGCTGCAAACTGGCCTGATGGCGCAGGCGTGACAGGACGGGCTGCGGTATCTTTGGGATCTTCTTGCCTGGCGTGAGATTGGCCAGAGCCTCCAGCGTCGCAACACCGGCGATCTCGAGCTTGTGAATGTGGGTCTTGAGGATGTTGGCCACCTGGCTCAGGTGGTCGTCCGTCTTCCAGCGCTGGGCGCACAGATCACGCCAATGACACAGATCGCAACGTTCACAGGGCGAAGGGTAGCTTGCGCCGGCTTGGTCTTGCGTCACGCGTTCAAGGAAACGTGCCTTGAGTCGGGAGTAGTAATGTGAGTAATCGGCCACCCGGAACGCAACTTCGCGTTTGTCACCTAGAACCACGTGCATGAGTTGCGGTGGTGCGCCCTGGATGCTGGTCAACAGATCTGAGTAATAGGCGAGCTGGATGACGAACTTGCCTTTGGGGCTGCGTGCGAGTTTAGTGTCCAGAACTTCGTAGCTGTAGGCGCCCAGCGAGGATGGGATGTCAACGCGGCGCAGAAAGTCGGCATAGCCTAGAAACTCATCTTTCAGAAACGTTGCCTGGAAGATGATTTCGATACCGTCTTGCATGGCTTGCAGCGTTGCCTGGTGGCGTGCGTTACGGTCATTGCCGACGGCGGCGATATCGATGAAGCTGGCGTGTTGCTCGCGCAGCCTGTTGACGTAAGCGGCTTCGTGGGCGAAACCCTTGTCCTGAATCAGCTTGGCCTGCTCGTCGTCCTCCGTCTTTGGTAGCGGTGTCTCAAGGCTTTGCAAGTCGAGCACGGTCAGATGCTCACACTCCAAAAAATTGACCAGGTCAGTGGCCGAATACAGGATTCCGCCGGACGTTTTTTGCATCTGCTGTCCCTGAATATGGTTTTCCAAATGCCAATGTTAGCGGGCTGCGGCCCTGCATTCATTAGATCCCTGTTATTTGAAAAACACCTGCGCCCGCAAATCCCGCTGCAGCAACTCCCGAAAGGCGTTCCAGTTTCGGTCGTCGTCTGCATTGCAAACTGGCTTGGGACGGGCAGTTTGGTAATGGCGTTTGACCAGCAGCAGATCAGGTTTTAGCTCATAAGTAGCCTCGTATTCATAGGATCCGCGTTTGAATCGTACGTTCTCAGGAATCCGCTCCACGTGGACACTTTTTGGAAAAGTCAGTGTCGTGGTCTCCCGGTAGCTTCCGGTGCCGCAGGCGAAGGGGAAGCGGCGTGTTTCTGGCACCTTGGCGTTCGATGTGCTCTTGATATTGCCGGGTATTAGGCCGATCGGAATTGTCATAGCGCTAGGGCCTGGCACGTTGACCACTGGGTCGAGTTCAAAAACCGCTTCCACAATCCAAGGTTTGTCCAGGTTCATGGGTTCTGATTTTGTGATCCTGCCAATACCGGTTTCCTGAAAGCGCGAGAGCAACTCGTCAACGGTCCGAGCCCGGTCACGGTTCAGATAGGAAAACTGCGCAGCGCGTGAATCGGTTTCCATGAAGCCACGTGGGTAGGTCAGACTCTTGCCATAAACGCGGCCGTTTTCTTGCAGGATCAGGGCGGCAATTGAATAGGTGTTGTCCTTTGATACTTTTCTGGCCGGCGTGCGCGAAAGCTTGCCCGTGGCAGTCAACAAAACCGGCTTGTCCATGTCACCTGCTGGCAGCGTTCCCATCGGAGAAAACTGGGAAGTTGAGTCCAGAAACAAGTTCAGCGATGGCACATAGGTGATCACATGGTCAAACGGTGTGCTGATTGGGAGCTTTGGCAGCTGGTAGACGCGTTCAGTTCCGATCAAGGCCGTGGTGCTGTCGATTCCCAAAGCGGCCAGCAATGCCTCAAGCAGCACCACATGGTCTTTGCAGTCACCGTAGCGGTTATCGAGCACGCTTTGCGCATCATGCGGCACCCAGCCACCAGCGCCCGCATAGACACCCAGGTAGCGGATTTCGTGGCTAACCCAGTTGTACAGGCGGCGCACCCGCTCGCGCTCATCCTTGGCGCCGGCCGCCAGTTCGTTGGCCATTTTGCTGATCGCCGGAGTGACTGCAGCCATGGGCTTGGCACGCGTCTGATAAGCCTGGGCGAATTCGGCATAGTTGGCAAAGCTGCTGAATGCAACGTGCGGTGCAAATTCGGACAGTCCTAAACGCCCGGTCTCGATGGGGTAGGCCTGATTTTGGGTGAAGGTGAAACGGTACCGCACGGTCCCTGGTGCGTCGCCAGGCAAAGGCTCTACGCGGCCGCCCTGGACCCGATCGGCATCCACCTGGATCGCAATGCCGGGTTCGTGGGTCAGGTTGATGCTGACCTCTTCATAACGGACATGCGGAGAGAAGTAGTTCGACCAGTAGAAATGCCCTGGGAACACAGGTGTGATCTGAACCGAGTTTGCGCGGTAGTAAAGCTGCGCACCAACTTCGACTTTGGGGAAGATGATGACCATGACTTTTTCATCACTGAATATCGAGTCTCCCCCGGATGTGTCGTCCTGAATCCTGATCCTGTCGGGCGGCACATCGATGCGGCTGCCGTCCTTGAGCAGCGTGTAGGCCTCGACGAGCTCGAGCTTTTCCAGTTTGTCGTTGTATGTGATTCGCTGCTCGCCCCAAGCACTGATCCCTTGCGGCGTGTCGATGCGCAGCAGGCTCTCAAGAGTCTGGGTGAATTGACCGTCCTGCTTGACATGAAATGTGTCGGCGCTGCGCAGGCGGGTGGCCGATGGCACGTACTGCGCCAATGCGACGGAGCTGCAAGCCAGCCAGAGCAGCGGTAGGAGTCGGAGGAAAGGTTTCAATGTCAATCCCATTCAAAAATAAATTCTTTGCGCACTTTGCTTGATTGCACCAGAGCGTAGCCACGTTTGGCGCCACGTGGCACTGACCATTGATGCTTCTGGGGCGATTCGTCGGGTTCCGGTGTGTAGCCTGGTATTTCAAAGTACCATAGCGAGTCGCCAACTTGTTTATCGGCCAGCAGTGCACGCCATCCGGCGTTGAGGTGACCAAAGGGCAGATCGGGTACCCGGCCCAGGGGATCCACAACCCTTGCTTCGGCTTCGGCTGCCTCAGGCGAAATAACCCGGACCAGGTGCTTGCGCCGGCAGTTGAAGTCTGCTTCCGGATCAGGCTTCCACTGGCCATTCGATGGAAAGCAAAGACTTTGAATGACAGCCACAACGGCCACGGGCCAGATGAGCAGGACCAAGGGGTACATGAGTATCACTTTGGCGAAGCGCGTCCATCTCACACGGCGGCTTTCTTTGCTTCTGAGATCGGCCATGATTGCCCGATACATCTCGCCAGCTGGCTGCAGCTTGGCCCTTCTGGCGCCCAGCAAGCGCAGAAGCACGAGCACTGGCAAGCCGACGGCTAAGTAGATACCGAACCAGTAGAGGATTTGATTTGCCAACATATCAGTCCTCCTTTGACTTGCCGAAGGTGGTTACCGCGGCCAGCGTGTACTCCTGCAAAGCATCCGGTTCGGCCTGACCATTGATGACAGTTCTCTCCTCCAGAACCACACCCCGTTGCACCCGAAAGAACAGATCCCGCTCGTAGGTGCTCGCGAAGCCACCATGAACATAGTTCAGTAGCGCACCGCTGGGGCAACGCAACTCGCCGGTGAACCAATGGGCAAGCACGCCGTCTGGGTAGTCCGGGAACAGGGCATCCAGACCAACGTCCTGCTCCTGGCCGTCGGTCACCACGTTGCCCGACAGTTTGACCAGGTAGAGGCGGTCATTTTCTATTGCCCATGTTCCGACATAGCCGCGCCAGAGTGCAGTGCTGGTGTATTGAAACCTCAAGGGGATTGCGGAAAACTCAAGAAATGGACCCAAGGGCACGGCGCACAGGGTGAGTTCCTTGCCTTGGTAGATCAAGATTTCAGAAAACTGGGCGGTCATGGTTGTGCGTCCTGAGTATCAAAGTGAGGGATGGTGCTTGGCCAATCATCAGGGCACCAAGGCTCACCGCGTGACGCTGGGAAGGGTCAGAAATGCAAGCGCTTCACTGCACTTAATTACAGCCTCTGAGGCTCATGCTGTGAGCCCCTCGGGGATCAAACTAACAACCCTATGACGAACCAACCAACACACAGATCAATGTCAACTTTGCGCGAAGCCTGGCTGCACGCGGCCATTGAATTTGTCCGCCCCTTGATTGCGGAAAAGCAATGCGTCATACCCGAGTGCGATGTCTCCGTTGGGTTTGCCAGCACCGGCGTGCGCAGCGGGCATATTGGACAGTGCTGGAGCGCCCACAGCAGCTCAGAGGCCAGGAATCAGATATTTATCTCGCCAGCACTGAGCGAGCCGTTTGAGGTAATTGACACCTTGGTGCATGAACTGGTGCACGCGGTTGATGGCTGCCAACACAAACACGGCAAAGAGTTCAAAAAGATGGCGCTGAGTCTGGGAATGAAGGGCCCGATGCGAAGTGCCGGCGCCGGACCGCAGCTAGAGGTCAAGCTCGAAGCCGTTGCCAGTCAACGTGGGCCGCATCCGCACGGCAAGCTCAGCGCGCCGAGTAAGAAGGCAGTCAGGCGTGATCGCCCACGCGCCAAATGCTCTGAGTGTGGCTACCAGGTTCCCATGCGGAAGAAGTTCCTGTCTTACGGGCCACCGATTTGTCCCAAGGACAAGGTCGAGATGGAAGCTGTGGGGGACTGGGATGTGTCGGATATCAATGCGTAAAGAATTTTGTTCAAACATAAGAGGTGACCCATGAGCTTCTGGAACATATTTTGTGGTCTCGCGGTCAGCGACAAAGGGGAAACCATTACCCACGTGAGCGACAGCATCAGCGTCAGCTCGAATGGCACGACCTACACCAGAGTCGGTGACAACACCTACGGCAGCGATGGCAGCTTTTTTACCAAGATGGGCCAATTTAGCTCCGATGGCAGCTTGCGCATGCGCCATACATCGACCGGAATCGGCGCTGTATTCAATGACCCTGATGAGTAGCGCGTCCATCACGTCAACCCATTATTTGGCTCACTTAACCCAAAGGAAAACATCATGGTCCAGCCCACAATTCTGCTGACGCCGAGTAAGTCAGTCATCCCCGCCATTGGCGGTGTTCTTGAAGTCCTGGTGCGCGTGCAGGCCCCCGACCAACCAGGTGAGAGTCAGCACAAAGTCACCCCCAAGCGCTTGGCGCTGGTGGTGGACCGTTCCGGTAGCATGAGCGGTCAGCCATTGGCAGAGGCGCTCAAATGCGTGACGCATATTGCCGACCGAATGACAGCGATCGACCAGATGGCCTTGGTGGTCTATGACGACACGGTCAACACACTGGTGCCGTTGACGCCGATGGTCTCGGCCCTGGCAATTCATCAAGCCGTCGCAAATGTTGATAGCGGTGGCAGCACAGACCTTTTTGCTGGCTGGGATGAGGGCGCCAGGCAACTTGAAGGCGGCGTGAAGGAGAGTATTTCGCGGGTCTTGTTGCTTTCGGATGGCCAGGCCAATCAGGGCCTTCAGAACATTGATGCCATTGCGAAGCACTGCCAGGAATGGCTAGTCAAGGGCGTCAGCACAACCACGGTCGGGCTTGGTCGCGGTTTCAACGAAGACCTGATGATCGCCATGGCCCGCGCCGGTGGTGGCCAGCAGTATTACGGTCAAACGGCAAGCGACCTCTATGACAGCTTTGATGAAGAGTTTTCGTTGTTGCAAGCCTTGTGCCTGCGCCAACTTGACATCAAGCTGATTCCGGCTGCAGGTGTCATCATCGAGACCGTCGGGTTGGTCCAGCAAAACGCCGATGGCACCTATCGCCTGAGTGATCTGGCTTGGGGCTCCCAAGCTTCACTGATGCTGCGTCTTCATATCAGTCCGAGTGCGGTCGGCGACGTGCGCGATCTG
>CAIYGK010000552.1 GCA_903925725.1 uncultured beta proteobacterium
ATGATGTCGCACTTCTTCAGTGCCTCAATGTCAAACGCGTCCTTCAGTACGGCTTCATTCCTGGCCTGTGCCGGCGCCTTGCCGCCAGCATCGGAACTGGAAAAGAAGATGGGTTCGATCAAGTCAAAGTCGCCCTCGGATTGCATGCGGTCCATCAAGACCGAACCGACCATGCCGCGCCAGCCTACGAGACCGACCAGATTGCCTATTTTCTTCATGTTGCTCTTTCAGATGGTTGGAATTACGAAATCAAAACTCACAGGGCCTTGACCACGGCAGTGCCCATTTCCTGGGTGTTCACCTTCGTAGTACCCGGGCTGAAGATGTCGGCCGTTCGCAGCCCCTGCGCCAACACCGATTGGACGGCGGTCTCGATGCGCTGTGCTGCTTCTGCTTGCCTCAGACTGAAGCGTAGCATCATGGCGGCACTCAAAATGGTTGCCAGCGGGTTGGCTATGCCTTTGCCAGCAATGTCAGGGGCGCTGCCGTGGCTGGGCTCGTACAGCCCTTGGCTGCTGGAGTTCAAGCTCGCCGATGGCAGCATGCCAATCGAACCGGTCAGCATCGCCGCCTCGTCGCTGAGTATGTCTCCGAAGATGTTGCCGGTCACCACGACGTCAAACTTCTTGGGCGCCCGTACCAGCTGCATGGCAGCGTTGTCCACATACATGTGATCGAGTTGCACGTCCGGATACTGTTTGCCGACTTCCGTGACTACGTCCTTCCAGAACTGGAACGTTTCAAGTACGTTGGCTTTGTCCACGCTGGTCACACGCCCGGATCGCTTGCGGGCCGCCTGGAACGCCACGTGGGCGATGCGCTCGATTTCAGGGCGCGAATAGCGCATTGTGTCGAACGCTTCTTCGGTCCCCGGGAAGTGCCCGTCGGTGGCAATGCGCCTCCCTCTGGGCTGGCCAAAATAGATGTCGCCCGTCAGTTCGCGAATGATCAGGATATCCAGACCAGCCACCAACTCAGGCTTCAGGCTGGACGCATCGACCAGTTGTTCATAGCAGATCGCCGGTCGGAAATTGGCAAACAGGCCGAGGTTCTTGCGCAGTCCAAGTATGGCCTGCTCAGGACGCAGGCTTCGCTCAAGTTTGTCGTATTTCCAGTCGCCCACAGCGCCAAACAGAACCGCTTCTGCCTCCTTGGCGAGTTTCAGGGTGGCTTCTGGCAGGGGATGACCGAAGGCTTCGTAGGCGGCGCCTCCGACGAGGGCAGTTTCCATCTCGAAACGCAGGTCAAGTGCGCCCAGTACCTTGACCGCTTCGGCCACAATTTCGGTGCCGATACCATCACCCGGCAATACTGCAATTTTCATGGTCAGACTGGATCTCTCGAACGGTTAAGGACGGAACTTGAAAAGCATTTTGGTCGGTCGCTAGGCCAGCAAGGTACGTGTCAGCCACGGTTTTTGCGCCATGCGCTGTGCTTCATACGTCCTGATCTTGTCGGCGTGGCGCAAGGTCAAGCCAATATCGTCAAAGCCGTTGATGAGGCAGTACTTGCGAAAGGCCTGCACCTCGAATGCGAACTCAATGCCATCCGGTTTGAGCACCACTTGGCGCTCCAGATCAATGGTCAAGGTGTAGCCGGGAAAGGCGGCTGCTTCATCAAACAACTGGCTGACCTGGGCCTCGCTCAGCACAATCGGCAACAAGCCATTCTTGAAACTGTTGTTGAAGAATATGTCAGCGTAGCTGGGTGCAATGATGGCACGAAAACCATATTGGTCAAGCGCCCAGGGCGCATGCTCACGCGAGGAACCGCAGCCAAAGTTCTTGCGGGCCAGCAGGATGGATGCATTCTTGTAGCGCGCAAGATTCAGCACGAAGTCAGGGTTGGGTCTGCGGCTGCTCGCGTCCTGACCGGGAAAACCAGCGTCCAGGTAACGCCACTCGTCAAACAGATTCTGTCCAAATCCGGTTTTGCGGATGGATTTCAGGAACTGCTTGGGGATGATGGCGTCGGTATCGACGTTCTCGCGGTCCATCGGAGCGACCAGTCCCTGGTGCAAGGTGAATTTTTGCATAGTGCTTACTTTGGCAGACCTGTTCAAGCAAATTTTCTGACGTCAACGACGTGACCATGAATGGCAGCCGCAGCGGCCATGGCGGGACTTACCAGATGGGTGCGTCCACCTGCTCCCTGGCGTCCCTCAAAATTTCGATTGCTGGTGGAAGCGCAGCGTTCACCAGGTTCCAGCCGGTCGGCATTCATCGCCAGGCACATTGAACAGCCTGGCTCACGCCATTCGAATCCGGCGGCTTTGAAAATCTCATGCAAACCTTCTCTCTCTGCCTGTTCCTTGACCAGCCCAGAGCCCGGTACCACCAATGCTAATTTGATATTGCTGGCTACCTTGCGTCCAAGTTTCCTGACGACACTGGCAGCTTCACGCATGTCCTCGATTCGGCTGTTCGTGCAGGAGCCGATGAAGACCTTGTCGACAAACAGATCATTCAAGGCCTTGCCCGGCTTCAGACCCATATAAACCAGGGCGCGCTCTATGGCGTTGCGTTTGCCGGGGTCTTTTTCCTTGTCCGGATCAGGGATCAAGCCGTCAATACCAAGTACCATTTCGGGAGAGGTACCCCAGCTTACCTGGGGCACTATCTGGCTTGCATCCAGCACGACGACGGCGTCGAACACGGCGTTGGCATCGCTGTGCAAAGTCTTCCAGTACCGCACCGCCATTTCCCATTCCATGGCCGCGGCCGTATCCGTATCGGCACCCTGGCCCGGTGCCAAGGGACGACCTTTGATGTAGGAAATGGTTTTTTCATCCACTGCAACCAGCCCAGCACGCGCGCCGGCCTCGATTGCCATATTGCACACAGTCATGCGACCTTCCATACTCAGTGCAGCAATGGCTGATCCGCCGAATTCAATGGTGTAACCGGTTCCACCCGCGGTCCCGATCTTGCCAATGACAGCCAGCACGATATCCTTGCCACCGCAGCCTTGCGGCAGAATGCCATCAACGCGCACCAGCATGTTCTTGGCTTTCTTTGCCAGCAGGGTCTGGGTCGCCATCACATGTTCGACTTCGCTGGTGCCAATACCATGGGCCAGCGCTCCGAAGGCGCCGTGCGTCGATGTATGCGAATCGCCACAAACAACGGTCATGCCGGGCAGGGTTGCGCCATTTTCCGGGCCTATCACGTGCACAATGCCTTGCCGCTTGGACAAGAAGGGAAAGTAGGTGGCCAACCCAACTTCCCGCATATTGGCGTCCAGCGTAAGTACCTGTTCCTTGCTCGTAGGGTCAGTGATACCGTCATAACCCAAATTCCAACCCGTTGTAGGGGTATTGTGGTCGGCGGTGGCGACAATCGAACTGGCACGCCACAGCTTGCGCCCGGCTTGGCGCAGTCCTTCAAAGGCTTGCGGGCTGGTGACTTCATGCACCAGGTGGCGATCGATATAGAGCAGGGCCGTGCCGTCTTCTTCAGCGTGAACCACGTGTTCGTCCCAGAGCTTGTCGTAGAGCGTGCGTCCGTGTGCCTGAATATTGTCGTTGCGACCCATATGGTTTTTCCTTGCTGTGGCGTGATTTTAATCGGCGGGCCTGAGCGATGCTGCACCGCAAACAAAAACGCCCGCCGGTGTCGCCAGCCGGCGGGCGTTAAATCAGTGCAACTCAGCGTTGTGCCATCGGTGGTACGCTGCGCGTGACAGATCCAGAGAACAATTGGCGTGGACGGCCGATCTTGTATTCAGGGTCGCTGATCATTTCGTTCAACTGTGCGATCCAGCCAACCGTACGGGCCAGCGCGAAAACGCCGGTGAACATATTGACCGGGATACCGATGGCGCGTTGCACGATGCCAGAGTAAAAGTCAACATTCGGATAAAGCTTACGCGAAACGAAGTAGTCGTCCTCAAGTGCGATCTTTTCAAGCGCCATTGACAGCTTGAATAGCGGATCATTTTCAAGCCCAAGTTCGGTGAGGACTTCCCTGCAGGTTTCCTGCATGAGTTTTGCACGCGGATCATAGTTCTTGTAGACCCGGTGTCCGAATCCCATCAACTTGACACCGGAATTCTTGTCCTTTACCTGCTCCATGAAGTGGCCGACCTTGGCAATGCCGCCCGAAGCCTGAATTTCTTCAAGCATGTTCAGACAGGCTTCGTTGGCACCACCGTGCGCCGGACCCCACAGGCAGGCCACGCCGGCCGCTATGGCTGCGAACGGATTGGTGCCGGAGCTGCCGCAAAGACGAACTGTGGACGTAGAGGCGTTTTGCTCGTGGTCAGCGTGCAGTATGAAAATGCGGTCCAGGGCGCGCTCAATGACGGGATTGACAACATAGTCTTCGCACGGCGTGGCAAACATCATGTGCATGAAGTTACCTGCATAGCTCAGGTCGTTGCGCGGGTACATGTACGGCTGTCCCATACTGTACTTGTAAGCCATTGCCACCAGTGTCGGCATCTTCGCAATCAGGCGAAGTGCAGCTATCTCCCGATGCTCGGGATTGTTGATGTCCGTGCTGTCATGGTAAAACGCGGACAGGGCACCAACCAGGCCAGTCATGATGGCCATGGGGTGGGCGTCGCGGCGGAATCCGCGCATGAAGAACTGCATTTGCTCGTTGACCATGGTGTGCCGCGTTACACGTTTGGTGAAATCGGCCTTGGCGCCGGCATTGGGCAGGTTTCCGTAGAGCAGCAGGTAGCAGGTTTCAAGAAAATCGCAATTGGTGGCAAGTTGCTCAATCGGATAGCCGCGATACAACAACTCTCCCTTGTCACCGTCGATGTAGGTGATGGTCGACTGACAGGAGGCAGTGGACAGGAACCCAGGGTCGTAAGTGAACATGCCGGTTTGGCCATACAGTTTGCGGATATCCACCACATCCGGTCCGACGCTGCCCTGATAGACAGGCAATTCGATGCTGGGACTGCCGTTGCTAAACGACAGGGTGGCTTTGTTGTCAGCTAATTTCATAATCTTGCCTTTCAAGGGGTTTTCTCAACATACACAAAACTTCACGTACATCACTGCGATCGAGATCAGCATTGACTTGCGCTAGGGTTTTGCGTGCCAGGTGCAGGTCCAGCAGATCGTTATCACCCAGATCCATCAGAGCCATGAGTCCTTGTGACTGTCTGACAGTCAGGATGGATTCAAAGCGTTTGAAGAATCGTTCGATGAAAATATCGTTCTCAAGCAGGCCGCGACGGCAACGCCATTTCAGTTTGCTCAGACTTCTCGCATCGATCAGGTTGTCGGTTTGTACCATGGCTGATAGGCCCAGATGTTGATCGAAGTCAAACCGTACGCATCACCATCATTTCCTTGATTTTTCCAATTGCCCGGGTCGGATTGAGTCCCTTGGGACAAACCTCCACACAATTCATGATGGTGTGGCAGCGGAACAAGCGATAGGGGTCTTCCAGGTTGTCCAGACGTTCGGCGGTCGCGTCGTCCCGGCTGTCAGCAAGAAAGCGGTAGGCCTGCAGGAGGCCAGCAGGCCCTACGAATTTGTCCGGATTCCACCAGAAACTGGGACAGGATGTGGAACAACTGGCGCACAGGATGCACTCATACAAGCCATTGAGTTCTTCACGCTCCTGTGGACTCTGCAAACGCTCTTTTTCCGGGGGCAAACTGTCGTTGATCAGATAGGGCTTGATCGAGTTGTACTGTTTGAAGAACTGCGTCATGTCGACAATCAGGTCCCGCACTACGGGCAGGCCAGGCAGTGGTTTGAGAACAATGGTGCCGGGCAGGGTCCGCATATTGGTCAGACAGGCCAGCCCGTTCTTGCCATTGATGTTCATTGCGTCGGACCCGCAGACACCTTCGCGACACGACTTGCGAAAACTGATGCTGGGGTCCTGCGCTTTGAGTTTGACCAGAGCGTCGAGCAGCATGCGTTCATTGCCATCGAGTTCAACTTCGATGGTCTGCATATAGGGTTTGGCGTCAGCGTCAGGGTTGTAGCGGTAAATCTGGAATATGCGTTTTGACATGGCTGATCTCTCTAAAAGCTGCGCACTGTGAGCGGCACCGACTGCGCCGTCAGTGGCTTCATTTGTACTGGCTTGTACGCAAGAAGGTTGCCTTCGCGGTACCACAGCGTGTGTTTGTGCCATTCGGCGTCGTTGCGGCCATTCGGATGCTCCGGACTGTCGGCATAGTCATCCACTGAGTGGGCACCGCGGCTTTCATGTCGAGCTGCGGCCGAAACGATGGTTGCCTGGGCTGCTTCAATCAGATTCTCGACCTCTAGCGCCTCGATCCGGGCAGTATTAAAGATCCTCGACTTGTCTTTCAGATGAATGCTCTGCACGCGATCCCGCAAGGCAGCGATCTTGGCCACGCCTTCGTCCATGCTCGCTTGTGTGCGGAATACGCCGGCGTGCTGTTGCATGGTGCTGCGGATGTCGTTGGCGACGTCCTGTGAATACTCGCCACTGCTTGTGGCGTCCAGTCGGGCGATGCGCGCCAGAGTCGCAGCTGCAGCGTCCTGTGGCAAGGGCTTGTGAGCCGTGGTGTCCTTGTTGAACTGGACGATGTGATTGCCCGCCGCTCGACCAAAGACCAGAAGATCAAGCAGGGAGTTCGTGCCCAGCCGGTTCGCGCCGTGTACGCTGACGCAGGCGCATTCGCCAACAGCGTACAGGCCGTTCACAACCTCGCTGTGGTTGGCAGCATTTTGAGTGACGACCTGACCGTGAATATTGGTGGGAATGCCGCCCATCTGGTAATGGATGGTGGGTACGACAGGAATGGGCTCTTTGGTGATGTCAACGTTCGCAAAGTTATGACCGATTTCGAAAACGGAGGGCAACCGTTTCATGATCGTCTCGGCACCCAGGTGCGTCATGTCAAGATTGATGTAGTCCTTGTTCGGACCGCAGCCGCGACCCTCCTTGATCTCCTGGTCCATGCAGCGTGATACATAGTCCCGTGGCGCCAGATCCTTGTAGGCCGGCGCATAGCGTTCCATGAATCGTTCGCCACTGCCGTTGCGCAGAATTGCGCCTTCGCCCCGACAACCTTCGGTGAGGAGCACGCCCGCCCCATGCACGCCAGTCGGATGGAATTGCCAAAACTCCATGTCTTCAAGGGGAATGCCGGCGCGCGCGGCCATCCCAAGGCCATCGCCGGTATTGATGAAGGCATTGGTCGACGCGGCAAAGATGCGCCCGGCCCCACCGGTGGCCAACAGCGTCGTCTTGGATTCAAAAATGTGAACATCGCCCGTTTCCATCTCCAGCGCGGTTACGCCGACGACGTCGCCTGACGCGTCTCGAATCAGATCAAGCGCCAGCCATTCGACAAAGAAGCTGGTCTTTTCCTTGACGTTTTGCTGGTACAGCGTGTGTAGCATGGCGTGACCGGTGCGATCAGCAGCGGCACAGGCGCGCTGGACCGGCTTTTCGCCATAGTTGGCGGTGTGGCCGCCGAACGGGCGCTGGTAAATCGTGCCGTCCGGGTTGCGATCAAATGGCATGCCCATGTGCTCCAGGTCGTAAACGACTTTGGGTGCCTCACGGCACATGTATTCGATGGCGTCCTGGTCGCCGAGCCAGTCCGAGCCCTTGACGGTGTCGTAAAAGTGGTAGTGCCAGTTATCTTCAGACATGTTGCCCAGAGAGGCGCCAATGCCGCCTTGCGCGGCGACCGTGTGGGAGCGTGTTGGGAAGACTTTCGATAACACCGCGACTCTCAGACCAGCTCGGGCGAGTTGCAGAGAAGCCCGCATGCCCGAGCCGCCGGCGCCAACGATGACGACGTCAAATTGGCGTCTGGGGAGTTTGGATGTAGCGGTCATGATAGGTTGGTAAGAGATGTCGATTGGGCGGTTGTTGCCAGGAGGGCACTCGTTGGCGATCGTTCACTGGCGCCACAGGACCTGTATTGCCCATCCGCTGCATGAAACCAGCCATACGAGGCTGAATGCCTGAAGGAACAGACGCAGACCCACGGGCTTGATGTAATCCATCCAGATCTCGCGCATACCAACCCAGGCGTGCCATGCCAGCGCGACGATGACGCTGAAGGTCAATGTCTTCATCCATTGAGAAGAAAAGATGCCTGCCCATTGGTCATATCCGATCGGGCCTTTGCTGAAGATGAGTTGTGCCAGCAGCAGCAGTGTAAAAAGGGCCATCAAGGTCGCAGTTATGCGCTGGGCCAGCCAGTCGCGTAGACCGTAATGCGCGCCCACAACGAGGCGCCTGGATCCGAAATTAACCGACATAGTGCATTCCTTTGGATTAATAGATGCCGAACAATTTCGCGCCCAACACAAGTGTCAGACCAACGCTCATTGCCAGGGTGATGAGCGCCGATAACTTGCCAAATTCCTTGTTGACAGCAGCATGGCTGGCGTCCATCCACAGGTGGCGCAGACCGGCGAGGAAGTGATGCAAATACGCCCAGATCAACGCCAGCGCCACCAACTTCCAGATCAGGCCCGGCAAGCCCAGCATGCCGACATTGAATGCCGACCTGAATTTCGCAAATGAAATTTCGGACGCAATCGAATTGTCGAACATCCATATGATGAAGGGCAGCAGCAGGAACATCATCAGACCGCTCACACGATGCATGCCGGACACGACGGCAGCCGGAGGCCAGCGGTAACCCGGTAGGTCCCTGAAGGCGTGAATATTGCGAAACTCCGGTCGTTTTGACGCTGCGCGAGGTGTTGTTTCAGACATGCTTGGATTTCCGGTTTTTGCCAGCGGCTGTGATGCAGTCGCCCAACTGTTGTTTGCAAATTCTAGGGCAGGCACGCAAGGCCTTGGCACACTCAGCTTAATCGGTTGTGATAGTAGTGAGTGTCAGTGCGATAGTACCCGCGTCGAAGTTCCATGGGCACATCCTTGTAGGTGTAGGCTATGCGTTCCACACTGAGCAGGGGCGTGCCCTGATCGATTTTCAGCAGCTCGGCGTGAGCCTCCGTGGCAGGCTCGGCGCGTATCCTTTCCTCGGCGCGAACCATGCTCACGTTAAATGCGGTCTCGAACAAGGCGTACATGGGACCCTGGTGATTCGTCAGGCGCTCGGCAGTCAGGCCCTTGAACGGAGCCGCAGGTAGCCAGATATCTTCCAGAATGGCGGGCGTACCAAGAAAACTGAGGACGCGGCGCGCCTGAAGCACGGAGTCACCTGTGCGCAAGGCCAGTGCACGCGCAACGTCTGCGCTCGCGGTACTGCGACGGCATTGCACGATGTTGCGATGGGCGGGGCCTTCACTGCCGGGATTGCCGTTATTGGGCACCAGTTTCAAGAAGCGGAACTGCACCTGCTGCTCAGCATGGGTTGCGACAAACGTGCCTTTTCCTTGCCGTCGTACCAACAAATGCTCGGCTGCCAGGTCGTCAATGGCCTTGCGCACGGTGCCCTGACTGACACGGAATCGTGTTGCCAATTCCATTTCGCTGGGAATGGCCTCGCCAGGTTTCCACTCGCCGAGCCGCAGGCTATTGAGAATCATGCCCTTGATCTGCTGGTAAAGCGGGCTGAACGAAGGCGTTATGGATGACTTGTTGTCGCTCGCAGCAGGGTTTGTTTCGCTATTGGGAAGCGTTAATGTGATCATGGGTGTGCAGTCTCCTACGGCCTGATGCGTTTGTATCGAATCTTATCTTATATAAGACATAAGACAAATTTCAGGCTCAGGGTTTTCCAGAGTAAACTAGCGGCGCATTCTGTGGGGTTCAGCATCCCGTTTGAGCTGCCCCGGAACCTGGTTTCACAACAACTCTGGAGTCTCACCATGAGCAAAAAGCCCGTCCGCGTAGCCGTTACTGGCGCAGCTGGTCAAATTGGATACGCAATACTGTTCCGCATCGCATCCGGCGAGATGTTGGGCAAAGACCAACCGGTCATTCTGCAACTGCTGGAAGTTCCGATGGAGAAGCCACAGCAGGCTTTGCAGGGAGTGATGATGGAATTGCAGGATTGTGCGTTTCCTTTGTTGGTAGGTATGCAAGCGCACGCAGATCCTATGACCGCATTCAAAGATGCCGATTACGCTCTTTTGATTGGCTCCCGGCCACGTGGACCGGGTATGGAACGTGCCGAATTGCTGGCTGTCAATGGCGCGATTTTTACAGAGCAGGGAAAGGCACTCAACGCAGTGGCCAGTCGCAACGTCAAGGTCCTGGTGGTTGGTAATCCTGCCAACACGAATGCCTACATCGCGATGAAGAGCGCGCCAGATTTGCCGCGCAAGAACTTCACCGCCATGCTTCGTCTGGACCACAATCGTGCTCTGAGCCAGTTGGCCTCCAAGACTGGCAAGGCCGTGGCTGATATTGAGAAGATGGCAGTTTGGGGCAACCATTCACCCAGCATGTACGCTGACTATCGCTTTGCCACCATCAATGGTGCCAGCGTCAAGGAAATGATCAATGATCAGGACTGGAATGCCAACACTTTCTTGCCGACGGTCGGCAAGCGTGGTGCAGCCATCATAGCCGCACGAGGCGTTTCGTCCGCCGCTTCTGCAGCCAACGCCGCGATCGATCACATGCGTGACTGGGTACTTGGCAGCAATGGCAAGTGGGTCACCATGGGCATTCCGTCCGATGGTCAGTATGGCATTCCGAAGGACACGATGTTTGGGTTCGCCGTTACCTGTTCAGGCGGCGAATACCAAGTGGTTGAGGGCTTGCCAATCGATGCGTTCAGCCAGGAGTGCATCAACAAGACGCTCAAGGAACTGCAAGAAGAACAAGCGGGTGTTGCACACTTGCTCGGTTAACGCGAGTTGCTAGGTGCTGCATGGTCGCGCAGCGGGCTTTGATGCCAGCTGTGCGATTTTTTTGGCGTGGCGTGCGGCTGATTGGACCGGAATTCCGAGTCCTTGTGCATCGCCCATCAATCAATCGGTTCGGGGGGATGCCATGAAGTCTGTTCTTGTCCTTATTATGGCCGTGGCGGTGCCCGCGCTGGCACTATCCCAGGTCGCTCAACCAGCGCCGGCCTCAAGCAAGGCAACTGCGGTGACGCCGAAGTTGACGCCTGGTGTGCGTCGCTCGGCGCTCAAAGCAGTGGAAGAAGTGACGCCGATCGACGATGATACTCAGGTCAATTTGACTGCCGAAGAGCTTGAACTCGCGAAACTGGTTCATGTTGGAGTGATTCCCTGTGAGTTAGGCGCGTCCGTCACCATCACGCCCAGCGAAAAAAGACCTGGGGTATTTTTAATTCGGACCAGGAACATGACTTTTCGCATGCATCCGGTGCTCAGCCGGACCGGTGCCATCCGTCTTGAAGATCCCAAAGCAGGGGCAATGTGGTTGCAGTTGGGCAACAAGTCCATGCTGATGAGCCAAAAACTGGGTCAGAGGCTGGCCGATGAGTGTGTCAGTCCAAATCAGGCTGTTGTAGCTGAATCATTGAAGAAGAATCCGCTTCCCAGCATTCTTGATGCGCCCCAGGCGACGCCCGCCAAATAGTTGGAAAATTGACCCTGCCAGTGGGGCCAACCCGTTTTATTGACTTTGATAAGGAGTAATCATGTTGCAGAACTATCGCGTCCACGTCGCCGAACGCGCAGCCCTGGGCATTCCACCGTTGCCACTGTCTGCGAGGCAGACGGGCGAACTGATCGAACTGTTGAAAAGTCCACCGTCAGGTGAAGAAGCCACTTTGCTCGACTTGATCACGCATCGCGTACCCGCCGGTGTCGACGATGCAGCCAAAGTCAAGGCGAGCTATCTTGCTGCTTTGGCACATGGCACTGAAAAGTGCCCCCTGATCTCACGCGAAAAGGCTACACAGTTGCTGGGCACCATGCTGGGTGGCTACAACATCGGCCCACTGGTTGCTTTGCTCGATGATTCAACGGTGGGGACCGTGGCCGCGGAAGGGTTGAAGAAGACCTTGCTGATGTTTGATCAATTTCACGATGTTCAGGAAAAGGCAGAAAACGGCAATGCCAACGCCAAGGCGGTCCTGCAGAGTTGGGCTGACGCCGAGTGGTTTACTTCCCGTCCGGAAGTTGCAAAGTCGATCACGTTGACCGTTTTCAAGGTCGAGGGTGAGATCAACACCGATGATTTGTCACCAGCACCGGACGCCTTCAGTCGCCCCGACATTCCCTTGCATGCCTTGGCGATGCACAAGAATGCCCGGCCTGGCATCGTGCCCGAAGAAGACGGCAAACGGGGACCAGTCAAGTTCATCGCCGACCTCAAGGCCAAAGGCAATCTGGTCGCCTACGTGGGCGACGTCGTCGGTACCGGCTCCTCCCGGAAGTCGGCTACCAACTCCGTGTTGTGGTTTACGGGCGAGGACATTCCGTTCGTTCCGAACAAGCGTTTTGGTGGTGTGTGCCTGGGGTCGAAGATTGCTCCAATCTTTTATAACACGATGGAAGATTCGGGCGCGCTGCCGATCGAACTTGATGTCAGTCAGATGAATATGGGCGACGTTGTAGAGCTTAGGCCTTATGAAGGCAAGGCTCTCAAAGGCGGCAAGGTGATCGCTGAATTCAAGGTCAAGAGTGATGTATTGTTCGACGAGGTGCGTGCTGGCGGTCGTATCCCGCTCATCATCGGCCGTGGCCTCACCGCCAAGGCGCGCGAGGCACTTGGTTTGCCCGGAAGTACTCTATTCCGACTGCCTCTGAATCCTGCTGATTCTGGCAAGGGTTTTACTCTCGCTCAGAAAATGGTTGGCCATGCCTGCGGCCTGCCAGAAGGGCAGGGCGTTCGTCCTGGCACCTATTGTGAGCCCCGGATGACCAGCGTGGGTTCGCAAGACACGACTGGCCCCATGACCCGCGACGAATTGAAGGATCTGGCCTGTCTGGGTTTCAGCGCGGATCTGGTCATGCAATCGTTTTGTCACACTGCAGCCTACCCGAAGCCGGTGGACGTCAAGATGCATCACGAACTACCGGAATTCATGAGTACGCGTGGCGGTGTACCCCTGCGCCCGGGTGACGGCATCATCCACAGCTGGCTGAACCGCATGCTGCTACCGGACACGGTTGGTACGGGCGGTGACAGCCACACCCGTTTTCCCATCGGTATCAGCTTCCCGGCAGGTTCTGGCTTGGTCGCGTTCGGTGCAGCCACCGGCGTGATGCCGCTCGACATGCCTGAGAGTGTTCTGGTGCGGTTCAAAGGAAAGATGCAACCAGGCATCACGCTGCGTGATCTGGTCAATGCAATACCGCTGTATGCCATCAAGGCTGGCTTGCTGACGGTTGCCAAACAGGGCAAGAAGAACATTTTCTCGGGGCGCATTCTCGAAATTGAAGGCCTGCCCGATCTCAAGGTGGAACAGGCATTTGAGTTGAGTGATGCATCCGCTGAACGCAGTGCCGGCGGCTGTACCGTGCATCTGAACAAAGAGCCCATCATCGAGTACATCACAAGCAACATCACGATGCTGAAATGGATGATTGCCTCTGGCTATTCCGATGTGCGTACCCTGAATCGCCGTATCAAGGCAATGCAAGCCTGGCTGCTGGATCCGAAGTTATTAAAGGGCGATGCTGACGCCGAGTATGCCGCCGTTATAGAGATCGATCTGGCCGATATTCACGAGCCCATCGTGGCTTGTCCAAATGATCCCGACGATGTCAAGACTTTGTCCGAAGTAGCTGGTGCGAAGATCGATGAGGTCTTTATAGGTTCCTGCATGACCAACATCGGCCATTTTCGGGCCGCCAGCAAGTTGCTCGAAAACAAAAGGGACATTCCGGTCAAGCTGTGGATGGCGCCGCCCACAAAGATGGACGCCAAGCAACTGACGGAAGAAGGACATTACGGCGTCCTCGGCTCCGCTGGTGCGCGTATGGAAATGCCGGGATGCAGCTTGTGCATGGGCAATCAGGCACAGGTGCGCGAAGGTGCGACCGTATTTTCCACTTCCACGCGCAATTTTCCAAATCGGTTGGGAAAGAACAGCTATGTCTATCTTGGCAGCGCTGAATTGGCTGCTATCTGCGCCAAGCTGGGGCGCCTTCCGACCAAAGCAGAGTACATGGCTGACATGGGTGTTTTGACGGCCGCCAGTGACAAGGTTTACCAGTACCTGAACTTTGACAAGGTCAAGGATTACACCGATGCCGCGAGCAGCGTCAAAGACGATGCGACGGTTTAAGCAGCATTAGCAACTCGTATCACGGAACAGGCCGGGGAGAGTGGATTGACGGATGCCCCTCAAGATACCTTGTGGGGCGGTTTCATTAACGCGCTGTATTCTATTTTTCTGGTCGCTTGATTCTTCGGCCCCCTATTCGGAGGGTCAGGAGGTTAAACTTCGCGCAGTCGCAAAATCGTCAAACGTTTGACATGTTCCCTTCAGGAGTCCGCCATGTTTTTTGGCAAGCTGTTGCCGCGGGAAGGCAATTTTTTCGAGATGTTCAATCAGCACGCAGACCGCATCGTCGAGGCGGCCATGGCGTTTTCCAAGTTGGTGGCGAACTACAGTGATCAACATTTACGCCAAAAATTCAACCAGGATGTGGACAACGCCGAGCGTGCGGCCGACCGGGTTACGCATGACGTCAACAAAGCCATTCATGTAACGTTCATTACACCGATTGACCGGGAACAGATTCACACCTTGATCAATACCATGGACGATATTGCCGACCTGATTCAGGATTCGGCCGAAACCATGGCCTTGTATGACGTTCATCACATGACGGAAGACATAACCCGCCTGACTGATCTCAGCGTGAAATGCTGCGAACGGGTGCGCGACGCAGTGTCAATGTTGGCAAAGATCGCTGATCCGGCGACAGCCGCGGCAGCGCTGAAGACCTGTGAGGAGATTGACCAACTGGAATCTGACGCCGATCGCGTGATGCGCAGTGCCATGAGCAAACTCTTTCGCGAAGAGCCAGACGTGAGAGAGGTGATCAAATTGAAGGCGATCTACGAATTGCTTGAGACCATCACCGATAAGTGCGAAGACGTCGCCAACGTGATCGAGGGCATCGTCCTCGAGAATTCCTGAGGTTTGCCTGCCATGGCATCAGTTCAGGTCGGACTGTGGGTAGTAGCGCTGCTGGTCCTGCTGGCGCTCGCTTTTGATTTCATGAATGGTTTTCATGACGCGGCGAATTCCATTGCAACCGTCGTTTCTACCGGTGTTCTGAAGCCTGGCCAGGCCGTGCTTTTTGCGGCCATCTTCAACTTCATCGCAATATTTGTTTTCCACCTGAGTGTCGCAGCCACGATCGGAAAAGGGCTCGCTGAGCCAGGCGTCGTTGATGTGAATGTTGTATTTGGGGCGCTGGTCGGCGCCATCAGTTGGAATTTTATTACCTGGTATTACGGTATTCCCAGCAGTTCCTCGCACGCGCTGATCGGTGGCATTGTTGGGGCGGTGATTTCCAAGGCAGGTGCTTCGGCGCTGATAGCTTCCAGCATCGTAAAGACGGTCATTTTTATTTTTCTATCGCCGCTGATGGGATTTCTGCTTGGATCATTGATGCTGATTGCCGTGTCCTGGCTTCTTCGTCGCAGCACCCCGAGTCGGGTTGACCGCTGGTTTCGCCGATTGCAACTTGTATCAGCTGGTGCTTACAGTCTCGGGCATGGCGGTAACGATGCACAGAAGACTATAGGCATTGTCTGGATGCTCCTGATTGCCACAGGCTACAGCGTGGCCAGTGACAAATCACCACCGACCTGGGTGGTCCTGAGTTGCTATACGGCGATCGCCATGGGGACGCTGTTTGGTGGTTGGCGCATTGTCAAGACGATGGGTCAAAGGCTGACAAAATTGAAGCCTGTGCATGGATTTTGCGCTGAAACCGGTGGCGCCATCACCCTTTTTCTGGCTGCAGTTCTTGGTATTCCGGTATCGACAACACACACGATCACAGGGGCGATTGTGGGTGTTGGTGCCACCCAGCGGGCCAGCGCTGTGCGCTGGGGAATCGCCGGAAATATTATCTGGGCCTGGATTCTGACGATTCCGGCGACCGCATTCGTTGCTGCAATTGCTTACTGGGTCAGTTTGCAAATTTTCTAGAGCGGTGCGCAGGTGTCACCCGGTCCGAGTGGCATATCCATCATGACGACGTCCAGCCATCGGTCAAATTTCCATCCGCAGGACTTGAGAACACCTACAGGCCTGAATCCGACCGACCGATGGACTGCGATCGATCCAATATTGCCTGAGTCACCAATCACTGCGATCAGCTTTCGAACG
>CAIYGK010000553.1 GCA_903925725.1 uncultured beta proteobacterium
CAATCCAGAAACGAATTGGTCCTTAGTTACTTTGCCGGTGTTGTTGGGATCGAGGTCGCTCATCATCCTGGAGGCCACCATGGATGCCATCCTGGATGGATCGAATCCGCCGCTACTTCCGTTACCTACGGAACTGATGTGCATGGACATACTGAACTCCTCAGGTTGGATTTCAGAACCCACTCACTTGGATTCTTAGTATCGATATCGACCGGAGGCAGGTCCTCAAAACTCAGGACCGAAGCCGAGCCGTTGACACCTGCTTCCAATGCGCCTATCGTGCACCGAATACCGGACGCCCTGCGGAGTATGGTTGTTGCGACGCACCAAGTGGCGGCATTTAGTCACCTCAGAGTGACATGAAGAATTGTTACGGAGACAAGTTGCATGATCCAGCCTCAACGCCAACCCGAGATGCCTGACCTGCGTGTCGTTTCAGTGGCCGACCTGCTGTTGCACGAGCAGCACGACGCGCAGCGTAGCGAGCCACTGTTGCAACGCCTGCGCACCGATGGCGTGTTGAAGAATCCACCCATCGTGGCCGCGATTCCGGGCGAGCAGCGCTACGTTGTGCTGGATGGTGCCAATCGAGTCACCGCAGCGCAGGCCTTGGGGATGCAGCACATTGCGGTCCAGGTTGTTGACTACGAGGACCCGGAACTGATTCTTGACACTTGGTATCACCTCATCAAGGGCATGAGTGTTGTGCAGTTCAAGGAGTTGCTGGCCCAGCTTCCGGGAATCAGAACAGAGGCAGCCGATTTGATGCACGCGCGGGCGCTACTGGCACGTCGCGAATCGCTGGCCTTTGTCGAATATCCACATGGTGAAGTCTGTAGTCTCTTTGCTGACGGCAATTTGCACCAACGAACGAAGCGCCTCAACGACATCGTCGATCTGTACAAGGTGCGCGGTCGAATTTTCCGCGCCAATACGGATCATCTGCCCTCCTTGCTGCCGCTCTATGATGACATTACGGTGCTGGTGGTGTTTCCGCACTACGCGCCGGCTGAAATTGTTGACCTGGCCCGCGTTGGGGCTTTCCTGCCGGCCGGCATTTCACGCCACTTGATTCCGCGCCGCGCGCTGCGCATCAATCTGCCGCTGTCGATGCTGGGTAGCGGCGATAGCCTGGAAGAAAAGAACCGCTGGTTAAGCGACTGGATGAAGCAAAAGGTAGCTGCGAAAGCAGCGCGCTATTACCAGGAGTCGACCTTCCTGTTTGATGAGTGACAGCCCGCCTGAATCGATTGTGATCTCATCCAAGTCAGGGTAAACCTCAACAGGCACTGTCTTCTAATTCATGGCAAAGGCGTGCATACTGGACACGGAATGTCCAACCATCCGCGTTACCAACAAATTTCTGAGGAGCAACCATGAGCAATCAAACGAAGTATCTTTTGGAAGAAAGCCAGATGCCACGCTTCTGGTACAACATTCAGGCGGACCTGCCCAAGCCGGCGCCCGCGGTGTTGCATCCTGGTACCTTGCAGCCAGTCGGACCTGACGATCTGTCCCCCCTGTTCCCCATGGCCTTGATCATGCAGGAAGTCAGCATGGAGCGAGAGATTGAAATTCCTGAGCCGGTGCGTGACGTTTTCCGTCTCTGGCGTCCGGCGCCCATGTTTCGCGCGCGCCGACTCGAAAAAGCGCTAGGCACGCCGGCCAGGATCTACTATAAATATGAAGGTGTCAGCCCGGCCGGCAGCCACAAACCGAACACGGCAGTGCCGCAGGCGTACTACAACAAGGAAGCTGGTGTCAAACGAATCACGACCGAGACTGGTGCCGGGCAATGGGGTTCATCGATGGCCTTTGCCGGTTCCTTGTTCGGACTGCAGGTCGAAGTCTTTCAGGTGCGCGTGTCGTATGACCAGAAACCCTACCGGCGTGCCCTGATGGAAACCTATGGCGCACGTTGTGTGGCATCGCCTTCGAATGAGACGGTCTACGGGCGCGCGGTGCTGGCCGGGAACCCGAATCATCCGGGTAGTCTGGGTATCGCGATTTCCGAGGCAGTCGAGTTGGCTGTGCAGCGCGAAGACACCAAGTACGCGCTGGGCTCGGTGCTCAATCACGTGCTATTGCACCAGACCATCATCGGTCAGGAGGCGATGGAGCAGATGCAGATGGCCGATGACTGGCCCGATGTTGTGGTGGGTTGCTGCGGTGGCGGTTCCAATTTTGCCGGAATCGCCTTTCCGTTTATGGGCCATGGTTTGCGCGGTGGCAAGACGTCGCGCTTCGTCGCGGTGGAACCCGCTGCCTGCCCGTCACTGACGCGCGGCAAATACGCCTACGACTTTGGCGACACCGGCCGCATGACACCCCTGACCAAGATGCATACGCTGGGCAGCCAGTTCACGCCACCAGGCTTTCATGCCGGTGGTCTGCGCTACCATGGCATGTCCCCCTTGGTCTCGCACTGCAAGGAACTGGGCCTGATGGAGGCCGTCGCCTACAACCAGGTCGAGTGCTTTGAGTCCGCTGTCCTGTTCGCACGCAACGAGGGCATCGTGCCCGCACCCGAGTCCAGCCACGCCATCAAGGGTGCCATTGTTGAGGCTATGCGCTGCAAACGCGAAGGCAAGGCGGAGACGATTCTCTTCAATCTGTCTGGCCACGGCCACTTCGACATGATGGCCTACCAAAAGTACTTTGCCGGCGACATGTCCGACGCGCTCTACGACGAAGCCGAACTGGTCAAATCTTTGGCAGGGCTGCCCAACGTGCCGGAAACGGCTTGAGTCAGCGGTAAGCGACCGACGGCTTCGTGATTGTCAGCAGCCGGTCCAGGCCGCCGCTATCGATGCTGATATTTGCGTACGAGCGTACCTTGGGCTTGGCCCGGTACGCTACGCTGAGTCCTGCCAGTTTCATCATTTCAAGGTCATTGACGCCATCACCGACGGCGATGACCTGCTCGTGCGAGCAGCCGATCTGAAGGCACACCTGGGCCACCGTGTCGCGCTTGGCGTGCTGGTCGATCACCGCGCCTAGCACATTGCCAGTCAGTCTGTCATCCTGGATTTCGAGTTCATTGGAATGCGCAAAATCCAGCCCAAGGCGAGGTTTTAGCCGTTCAGTGAAGTAGGTGAAGCCCCCTGAGATCAGCAGGATCTTGAGCCCATCCCAACGTGCATAGGCGAGCAATTGCAAGGCGCCCGGATTGAGCCGGAGTCTGTGTTCATAGACGCGTTGCAATGCTGAGACGTGGGTCCCGGCCAGGATGGCGAGCCGACGGCGCAGGCTGTCTTCAAAATTGCTGATTTCTCCGCGCATCGCCGCGTCGGTAATTGCCCGAACCTGCGGTCCCTTGCCCACAACATCAGCAATCTCGTCGATGCATTCGATGTCAACCAGAGTGGAATCCATGTCGAAAGCAATCAGACGGTAGTCACGGAGCTTCAAGTTAGGCTTGATGCCTTGAATGAACAGGCCATTGCTGTCTATGAGCTTCTCGCGCGGACTTGAGGGGGCAGTCATGGTTCGTAGTATCCCGCATTCGCAACCGGCGCGTGGCGGGGTTGGTGAGTGTGGTCAACGAATTTGCCGGACTGATTTTCACGATCGGTGATGGACGCGATGGCCGTGCTGGCGCTAGCACCAGTGCAAACGGCGCCGGTATTTCTACAGG
>CAIYGK010000554.1 GCA_903925725.1 uncultured beta proteobacterium
ACAGCATTTTCGAAACAATTCGTGGAACACTTCTCCGAAGTCCTTAAGATCTTGGAAGGCGCACTCAAGTCCAACTCGAGTATGGCCTTGAACTACGCAAGCCTGCTGGCGGACAAACTGGAGTCCGAGGGGGGGCAGCGCCAAGCGCGCATGTTGCGCGAACGCCTAACCCGTACTCCCCTAGCCACGGCATCTGCTCAAGATTCGTCAAACGGCGTATCCCTTGGTAACTTGCCCACCGATCAGGAAAGCCGCCTGCACACCGTAGATGTGAGCCGTCCACAAGCCCAGGACATTCAGCTGGTACTGCCCAGTGCCATACAAACACGGTTGGATGAGTTTGTGCAGTCTGTGGAGCACCACGATGTACTGGCGCATGCAGGTGCAGCGCTACCCAGCCGCATGCTGATTTACGGCCCGCCCGGTACCGGCAAGACACTTACTGCACGCTGGATAGCTGCGCAACTGCATCTGCCTTTGCTGACGGTGCGTTGCGACACACTGGTAAGCAGCCTGCTGGGGCAAACCAGCCGCAATTTGCGTCGCGTGTTTGAGTACGCGACTCAAACGCCCTGCGTACTTTTTTTGGACGAATTCGACGCCCTGGCTGGCGCCCGCGGCAACGAACGCGACGTGGGTGAGTTGCAGCGCGTGGTGATAGCGCTGCTGCAAAACATCGACGCGCTGCCCGACAACACCATACTGGTGGCAGCTACCAACCACGAGCAGCTGCTGGATCCTGCGATTGGACGACGCTTTGCGTTTCAACTGCCTGTGCCCCTTCCTAATGAAAACCAACTGACTGCGCTGTGGCAGCACTGGCTGGGTGAATTTGCCCCTGACGACCTGGATTGGACCGACCTTGCGAGATGCTCTCAGGGGGCCACTGGAGCACTGGTGGAGCTGACGTGTATTGATGCCAAGCGCGCGGCCATACTGGCTGGTCAACGCGTCGTAGAACCGCCCGCGCTGTACCGACGGCTGGGACTTACACTCGCTTTAAGCCGAGGAATACGGTTGAGTACTCAAGAACAAGAAGTTTGCTGGCTGCGCAATTGGCAGCCCGAACGGTTCAGCCTGCGAGTGCTTGCTGCACTTTATGGGGCGTCCACAAGAAAAATCACCACCATTTTGAACGACTTGGGAGAAGAAAGTGGCAACAGACAGAGGAAGCAGCACGCCTAACAACGACCGTGGCGCACGCAGGGACAACCCATTTCTTCATGTACCCAATGTTGCAGGAGACCTGCACGGGTACGAAGGCTCTGGAGGCGGAGCCAAAGAAGTGGTGCCAGTTACTCTAGCACTGAGGGAAACTTTGACACAAGCGCTGGAGCAAACACGAGCGTTGCTGGCTGGCCCCATGCATGAATACCCCGCCCTTCCAGTTGGCATGGCCTTTGTGTTGCATGAAAAGGGGATTGCCAAATCGCACCGCCCACTCTATCTGGCACAGCAGGCCGGATTGTTCATGGCTGGACATGGCAAACTCAATGAAATGTTGGTTGCCGCTGGCGCCAACGCGCTCGATGAGTTGGAGAGGATTTTCCGCGACGGCAGCGCAAAGGTGATCAAGGCCAATATCAGCGCCATCACCAACGTGGTGCCATGGACCCGACAGCGCCGCAACCCAGAAGGAACACTCAGTATCCGCGAGTGTGGACGCGCTGTATTACGGATCTTCAAATACAACAACGACCAACTGAATGCCAACTCAATAGCTGCAGTGCAACTCCTTCTGCAACGGCTAAACGTGCAGGTAAGACGCCCAAACAATGAGGAAGACAGATGCACATGGATCCTGCCTTCTATGGACAGGGTGCATGAGGAAGCCCTTGACCTCATTCTGGAACACCCGGCGGTGCGCAGCTTTGCCGGCATTGCCACAGCCATACCGGTAGCTACACCGGGGGATGTGGCCCTTACCGCGCGTAGGCCGAACTACCAAACACTGGGGGCGCCGGTTGCAGGCCTACCGGTGGTCGGGGTTTTTGATACCGGTGTGGCACCTAGTGCCGTAGCCATTCAGGGTTGGGTTGCCAGCCGATCAGTGTATGTTGTGCCCCCCTACACCGACCATGTGCACGGCACAGCGGTTGCCTCGTTGATCGCAGGCGGCGCCAGCATGAACCCCGGCTTTGAAAACTACCCATGCCTGGTGCATGACGTGGCAGGGCTTGAGGTGGCTGGCACTGCATTTGACCTGCTGGAAGACCGGGTTGCAGAGGCCGTGAGGACGAGGCCAGATATCAAGGTATGGAACCTATCCCTAGGGTCCAATGGTCCCTGCGACGCGCAGATGTTTAGCGATTTTGCCCAGACGCTTGACCGACTGAGCGACAAGCACAACGTGCTTTTCGTCGTTGCATCTGGAAACTACTGGGAACTCCCCCGTCGCGATTGGCCAACCACGGTTGATATGGATGCTGACCGGGTATCGATGCCCGGTGAATCGGTGCGTGCACTCACAGTCGGGTCAATCGCCCATGCGGCCACAGCAAACACTCTGGTGCAAACCCATGAGCCTGCGCCTTACTCGCGCCGAGGCCCCGGACCAATGCACACTCCCAAGCCCGATGTAGTGCACTTTGGCGGCAATGTGCATGCACCGTGGGCCGTTGGCCCCGCATCGACACAGATATTACGCCCGTCAGGAGCAGTGGAGCCATCGTTTGGAACCAGTTTTGCAGCGCCTTTGGTATCGGCCGTCGCCGGGCATGTGTGGAGTGCGATGGACCAGCATCCCGCTTTACCACCAAACCCGCCGCTGGTAAAAGCGCTGCTGCTCCATGCCGCACAACTGGCCAGCCCAGACTACTCCCCCACTGACCGGCGCTACTACGGCGCGGGCCTTCCGGTGGATGTAATGGCGGCACTTTATGACCGCAACGACAGTTTCACACTGGTCTTTGAAGCCAAGGTCCAGCCAGGAAACTGGCGGTGGCGCAAAGAGCCATTCCCTATTCCCAGTGGCCTTATACAAGACGGCAAATTCCGCGGCGAGGTGATCTTGACCGCCGCCTACGCGCCTCCCTTGGATTCAAACTTTGGCGCTGAATACGTCCGCGCCAATCTGGAAATTGGCTTTGGCACGCTGGACGATGGCGCGTTCAAGGGCAAAGTGCCCATGATCAGTGAAAAGGGGGCTGCCGGTTTCGAGCAAGTCCTGATAGAGCACGGCGGCAAATGGTCGCCCGTCAAAATTCATCGCAAGCGGTTCCCCCGGGGAGTGGCCGGAGACATATGGGCGCTGAATGCCACGCTTTCGCTGCGGGCCCAGAACTCTGTGCTGCAGGAGCCGCAAAAGGCGTACATCATCATCACGCTGCGCGCGCTTGATGGCGATGACCAGATTTACGCCCAAGGCATTCGCGCGATGCGCCAGGTGAACTGGGTGCACCAGGCATTGCCGGTAAGAGTACCTGTGCGCACCTGATAAAGGCACACCTCCAAGAACCGCCCTGAGGGCAGGTCTTGTTGTCGACTGTATCGTGTGCCGTTCTGGCTTCCAATGGTGAGCAGCACTGGAGATGCCGGCGACCAGATGCGCTTTAAGGCACTCATGGAGCCGCCATGAAATGCTTTCAATAGCAGCGTGCTCAGCAAACCCCACAGGGGATACTGCAAGTCATGGCGTGACAAGTGACTCGACAGGCGACACAACCACGCACGACACGTACGCTGACAGGCGAACCAATTTAGTCAGTGCCGGCGCAACACGCGAACCGACAGGCAAACCAGAATTCAACGACAGGTGTGCTGACAGGCGAATCAATTCACCAGCAGCTTGGGAGTAGCAGAGACTCAGTGTGCAGGGTAAGGGCCTTGTGCCCACGTTTTCTGCTTTGCAAAAAACCTGGCATCGGCCCCCTGCTCAGGGCGCTGCCCCGTGACCCCAGTCAAGCAGCCGCGTCGCGCTTCGCTTGTCT
>CAIYGK010000555.1 GCA_903925725.1 uncultured beta proteobacterium
CAGCAGACCCTCCTCGGCCGCGAAGTGCGCTTGCATCTGATCCTGGAAACGCTCAAAGGCCGGTGCGGCCGCCGCCCAGTCGCCGCGCTGAGCGGACTCCTCGGCCGCAACGAACAAATTGTCGCAATGCCGGTGATGATCAGGAAGGACTTGCGTGGGAAAGCTCATGGAGGTGCCCTGAGTTGAAAGGAGTGATAGAGATAATCGCCCGGCGCACAATTTTCAAGGCGCCCCCGCTGTGGAGCGAGTTCATGCGGTGATTTTAGTTGACCTGTTGCGTTGCATTAGACCCCCTCAAGCACTGCCTGCCCCTCCAGTAAGGCCAGATACTGGCGCAAGGCGGTGACGTAGCCGTGCTGGCGCAAGGTCATGGCAACGGCGCCGTGCACGGCTTCAAAGGGCTGCGGCACGCCGGCTTCGCGCTCTTGCACCTCCACCACATGAAGGCCAAAACGCGTGTGCACCAGACGCGGCAGAACGCCCACTTCGGTGTGACCGAAAATTTCACTGGCAAACTCCGGTGCGCAGTCGGCGGCTCGCAGCCAGCCCAGCTCGCCACCTTCGGCGCCGCTGGGGCAGTTCGATAGCGTGCTGGCCGCCTTGGCAAATGCTGCCTCGGCATTCTTTCCGTCATGGCAACGCACATCGAGCAGGGTGGTCTCGGCCCGGTGGCGCAACGCCACCACATCCACGCCCGGCGTCACCGCAAACAGGATGTGGCGCAGCCGGACGCGCTCGCCGCTGCTGTAACTGGCCAATTGCGCCGTATGGTGACGACGGCAGTCCTGCTCGGAGGGCTCGGCAACGACTACTTTGAGCTCCAGCAGTCGCTCGATGGCGATGCTGGCTTGCTCACTTGTCACGCCGTCTGCACAGGCAGGGTCGTTTGCATCGAGCAGGCCCTCGGCGATGGCCGCCTGGCGCAGCAATTCGGAGCAGGCGCGCTGGCGCAGTTCTTCTTCTGCCATGCCATTGACGCTGGCAATATCGGTTTGGCTTGCGTTGCTGACTTGCATGGCGAGCTCCTTAAACGCCGGCGCCGGGGCGGCGTGGCTGATTGTGACCGGCAGGCACATTCAACCGGCGTGCGCGGACGATCTGGTACGGCCGAAAGAGATAGGCCACGGCGCCAAAGCCGCTCCAGACGTGCACCAGGCGGGTGAAGGGAAAGACCAGGAAGATGCTCATTCCGAGCAGCATGTGAAGCTTGAAGATCCAGCCGGCATCAGCGAGCAACTCGACCGCGCCGCCGCGGAAAGTGGCAATGTGTTGCGCCCACTCGGCCAGCTTCATCATCAGGCTGCCATCCATGTGCTGTGCCGACACCGGCACTGTGGCAAGGCCCAGCGCAAACTGCAGCCACAGCAGCACCAGCAGCAGAATGTCGCTGGTTTTGGAGTTGATGCGGATGCGCGGCTCCGACAGACGCCGGTGCAGAAGAATGCTGACGCCGACAAAGCCGAGCAGGCCTGCCGTGCCACCGGTGACCATGGCCATCAACTGCTTGTCACCAGCGCTGACAAAGTGCTCGTACACAAAGTGCGGCGTCAGCAGACCGGCAAAGTGCCCGCCGAGCAGAAACAGGATGCCGATGTGAAACAGATTGCTGCCAAGCCGCAATTGCCCGGCTTTGAGCAATTGTGAGGAGTCGCTCTTCCATGTGTACTGGTCGCGGTCGAAGCGGATCAGGCTGCCCAGGAAGAAGACGCTCAGGCAAATGTAGGGAAACAAACCGAACAGAAAGTGATCGAGTGCGTTCATAGTGATGCTCCGGCGTGGGTTGCCCCGGTCTTGACAAAGTGAATGGCTTGCGCCTGCCCGGGCTTGGCCTGCCCTTTGGAGGAGCAGCCACCAAAGACCTCTGGCTCTTCCCAGGCAGCGTCGAGCGCCTCCTCAGGCGCCAGCTTGACGGCGTGCGCTCTCTCGCCGCTGAGTTCCAGCAGCGCGCCCAGCACGCTGGCGTAAGCGCTCTGGCGCTGCTGCAGGGCCTGGAAGATGGCGTTGAAGATATGCGCCATCTCGCCCAGCAAGGCGCGTGCCTCTTTGGGTGGTTGGGTAGACGCAAACTCCAGCAGCACAGGCAGGTAGTCCGGCATCTCGCCCGCAGCCAGGAACAGCCCGGCCTTCTCGTAGGTCTGGGTCAGATCGATCATGGCCGGACCACGCTCGCGCGAGTCGCCGTGCACATGTTCGAACAGGTGCAGCGAAGTGGCGCGACCCCGGTCGAACACTTCAACGTAGTGCGCTTCGTTGTCGAGTCGCGCACCGCTTTGCAAATGCCTGATGAGGGCAACAAGCTCGGCTTGCCGCTCCGGCGTCAGGCAGCGCTCGGTCTGCAGCGCTGCCTCCATGTCTGGCAGATCGCGTTGCTGTTCTGCATCGGGGTAAGACAGCAGGCGCGCCAGCACGCGCAGGCTGACAGAGGCCGTGGGAGGAGTGGAAAAAGAGAGCATGCTATACCTCCGCCTTGATTGGAATGGTGCGGCGTTTCGAGCTACCAAACAGGCTGGCGTCAGAGTCTCCGTCCGAGCAGCCATTGCCAAACGAGAAGCCGCAGCCACCGCGCATGTCAAACGTGTTTTCGGCGTATTCGCGGTGCGAGCTTGGGATCACAAAACGATCTTCGTAGTTGGCAATCGCCA
>CAIYGK010000556.1 GCA_903925725.1 uncultured beta proteobacterium
ACGACCGCGTGTTCATCGAGAAGTTCGTCGAGGAGCCGCGCCACATCGAGATCCAGGTGCTCGGCGATACGCACGGCCACGTGATCTACCTCAACGAGCGCGAGTGCTCGATCCAGCGCCGGCACCAAAAGGTGATCGAAGAGGCGCCCAGTCCCTTCATCAGCGACGCCACGCGCAAAGCCATGGGCGAGCAGGCGGTGGCGTTGGCCAAGGCCGTGAACTACCAGAGCGCGGGCACGGTGGAGTTCGTCGTGGGCAAGGACCAGAGCTTCTATTTTCTGGAGATGAACACGCGACTGCAGGTGGAACATCCGGTCACCGAATGCATCACTGGGCTGGATCTGGTTGAACTGATGATCCGGGTTGCCGCCGGCGAGAAGCTGCCGTTAGCGCAGGCCGACGTGAAGCGCGATGGCTGGGCCATCGAGTGCCGCATCAACGCCGAGGATCCGTTTCGCAACTTCCTTCCTTCCACCGGGCGCCTGGTGCGCTTTCAGCCACCCGCCGAAACCATGGTCGCCTCCGACCTGAGCCGCTGGCTCGGTGTGCGGGTGGACACTGGCGTGCAGGAGGGCGGTGAAATCCCGATGTACTACGACTCGATGATCTGCAAGCTCATCGTGCATGGCAAGGACCGCCTGGATGCGATTGCCAAAATGCGCCAGGCACTCAATGGCTTTGTGATCCGTGGTGTCAGCAGCAGTATTCCGTTTCAGGCGGCTCTGCTGGCGCACCCCAAGTTTGTGTCAGGCGACTTCAACACCGGGTTTATTGCTGAGCACTATGCGCACGGTTTCCGGGCGCAGGACGTGCCGCATGACGACGCTGAACTGTTGCTGGCACTGGCTGCTTTTGTGCACCGCAAGTACCGCAGCCGCGCGACCGCCATCAGTGGTCAGATGGAAGGTCATGAAGTGGCGGTCGGGCAGGACTTTGTGGTGGTGACCTTGGGGCAGCATGGCCTTGCCACACCGACGCCGGTATCGGTGACTGACTTCGACCCGAAGACCGGCTCCAGTCTGATCAAGGTGGGCTCCAGCAGCTACCAACTGTGCAGCAACTACCGTCTGGGAGAAATCCGCATCAGCGGTACATGCAACGGGCAGGAATTCGTGGCGCAGGTGGAACGCGGCACGCTCGCTGGCAAGAATCCGCTGGCGATCCGTGTCTCGCACAACGGCACCCAGATCGACGCGCTGGTGCTGTCCAGGCGTGCTGCTGAACTGCATGCCCTGATGCCGTACAAGGCGCCGCCCGACATGAGCCGCTTTGTCTTGTCACCGATGCCGGGGCTGTTGGTTGAAGTCGCGGTCAAGGAAGGCCAAAAGGTGCAGGCCGGTGAACGCGTTGCCGTGATCGAGGCCATGAAGATGGAAAACGTGCTTTTTGCTGCGGCAGACGGTGTCGTCGGCAAAGTGTTGGCGAGCAAGGGCGAGAGTCTCGTGGTTGATCAGCCGATCGTGGAGTTTGCCTGATATGACGACCAGACCCTTCAAGGTGCTGGGCATCCAGCAGATCGCCATCGGCGGCCCTGACAAGGCGCGCTTGCAAAGACTCTGGGTTGACATGCTCGGTCTCGAAATCACCGGCTCTTTTCGCAGCGAACGCGAAAACGTGGACGAAGACATTTGCGCCATCGGCAGCGGTCCGTTCAAAGTCGAGGTTGACCTGATGCAACCTCTTGATATCGAGAAGAAACCCGCGGTGCACGCCACGCCCTTGAACCATGTCGGCTTGTGGATTGACGATTTGCCGACGGCGGTTCAATGGCTGACAGCGCAGGGCGTGCGCTTTGCGCCCGGCGGCATTCGCACTGGTGCGGCAGGTTTTGACATCTGCTTCCTGCACCCGAGGTCAAGCGAGGAATTCCCAATCAGCGGCGAGGGCGTGCTGATTGAACTGGTGCAGGCGCCAGCCGAAGTGGTGGCCGCTTTCGCGAAGCTTGAGGCAAGGCCGAACTGACAACCAATTTCTGCGGTGGTACCGTGCATTTGATCTGTGTCAATATCTACCAAGTGGCCGCTTGCGTGGCTGTCGTTGGCGGCAATTTGTCCGGTTCACTGGCGTACACTCGCGCTTCACCCAGCCGCCGTCGCGGCTCAGGAGAGAGACTTGCAACCCACTAACACAGCTAATCCGGCCTATTTTCACAAAGTCGTAGATTGTCAATGGGCCTGTCCGGCCCACACGCCCGTTCCCGAGTACATCCGTTTGATCGGCCAGGGCCGTTACAGCGATGCCTACATGGTGAACTGGGTTTCCAATGTATTTCCGGGCGTTCTCGGGCGCACCTGCGACCGCCCCTGCGAGCCAGCTTGCCGCCGCGGTCGCGTTGAAGAGAGCAACGGCGAGCATCCGGAGCCGGTGGCCATTTGCCGCCTCAAGCGTGTCGCTGCCGACAACAAGGACGATGTCAGAAGCCGCATGCCTGCTGTTGCCCCAAGGAATGGAAAGCGGGTCGCTTGCGTCGGCGCCGGCCCCGCTTCACTGACGGTGGCGCGCGACCTGGCGCCGCTCGGTTATGAAGTGACGGTGTTTGATGGCGAGGCCAAGGCGGGCGGTTTTATTCGCAGCCAGATTCCGCGTTTTCGCCTGCCCGAGTCCGTCATCGACGAAGAGACAGGCTACATCCTGGATCTCGGGGTGGAGTTCAAGGGTGGCCAGCGCATTGATTCCATGCGCAAACTCCTGACCGAAGGCTACGACGCTGTCTTTGTCGGTTGTGGCGCGCCACGCGGTCGCGACCTCGATGTTCCCGGACGCTGGGATATCAAGGAAAACATTCACATCGGCATTGACTGGCTCGCCTCGGTTTCCTTTGGTCACATCACGACGATCGGTCAGCGCGTAATTGTGCTTGGCGGAGGAAATACCGCTATGGATTGCTGCCGCTCGGCGCGACGCATGGGTGGAAGCGATGTGAAGGTGATTGTGCGCAGCGGCTTTGAGGAGATGAAGGCCTCGCCATGGGAAAAAGAAGATGCCTTGCATGAAGGCATTCCGATTCTGAACTTCCATGTACCCAAGTCTTTTGAGCACGTCAATGGCAAGCTGACCGGCATGCGCTTTGAGATCGTGAAGGCGGTGTATGACGAGAAGGGTAGGCGCTCGCTGGTGCCGACCGGCGTTCCCGAGGTGTTGGTTGAATGTGATGCCGTTCTGATTGCCGTCGGTCAGGAGAACGCTTTTCCCTGGATCGAGAGCGATGTAGGCATCGAATTTGACAAATGGGGTCTGCCGGTGTTGGTTCCGGATGCTTTCCAGTCCACTGTGCCCAACGTGTTTTTTGGCGGTGACGCCGCTTACGGACCGAAGAACATCATTACCGCCGTGGCGCATGGTCACGAGGCAGCAGTGTCGATTGATCGACTCCTGCACGGTGAAGACGTGCATCGTCGTCCGGCACCCCTGACCAATCTGATGTCTGCCAAGATGGGGATTCATGAGTGGAGTTACGACAGTTCGGTGTCGGGAGATTCCCGATTCAAAGTGCCATGGGCGAAAGCGGAGGTGGCATTGGCCAGTATCCGGGTTGAAGTGGAGCTGGGTTTCGATGCCGGAACGGCTTTCAAGGAGACGCATCGTTGCCTGAACTGCGACGTCGAGACCGTGTTTACCAAGCACACCTGCATTGAATGCGATGCTTGCGTTGACATCTGCCCGATGGATTGCATCACCTTCACCAAGAACGGTGACGAGGCTGATTTGCGCGCCCGCCTTAAAGCGCCAGCGACTAACCTGGCGCAGGACCTCTACGTGTCCGGCGCCCTCAAGACAGGACGTGTGATGGTGAAGGACGAAGACGTTTGTCTGCATTGCGGCTTGTGTGCCGAGCGTTGCCCGACCGGGGCTTGGGATATGCAGAAATTCTTACTCAGTACGACGCAGGCTGGAACCCGTTGCCGTGATGGCAAAGTTGTTCGCCGCGCGATGGAGGTCGTATGAAACACATAGAAGCTGTCAACGACTTCGTCATCAAGTTTGCCAACGTCAACGGCTCCGGTTCGGCTTCAGCCAACGAGTTGTTTGCCAAGGCCATCATGCGCATGGGCGTGCCGGTCAGCCCGCGCAACATCTTCCCAAGCAATATTCAGGGTATGCCAACCTGGTACGAAGCCCGAGTCTGTGAAAAAGGCTACGGCGGTCGCCGAGGTGGCGTTGACATGATGGTCGCCATGAATCCACAGACCTGGGACAACGATGTGGGCGAAATTCAGAGTGGCGGTTATCTGTTTTATGACAGCACGCGGCCGATTCCGGAATCGCGCTTTCGCAAGGACATCGAAGTCATCGGCATCCCGCTGACCGAAATCGCCAATGCTGCCTATACCGACTCGCGCCAGCGCCAGTTGTTCAAGAACATCATTTATGTCGGCGCGCTGTCGGTGCTGCTCGATGTCGAAGCCGAAGTGTTCGAGAAGCTCTTTTCCGAGCAGTACCGTGGCAAGGAGATGCTGCTCGACTCCAACGTCCGTGCGCTGCATCTGGGGCGGGACTATGTCACGCAACATCTGAGCGCACCGATTGGTTTGCGTGTGCGCCGCGCCGACAAGGTGGGTGACCAGATCTTCACCGACGGCAACAGCGCTGCCGCTTTGGGTTGCGTTTACGGTGGTGCATCGGTTGCCGCCTGGTACCCGATCACGCCTTCGTCTTCGGTGCCCGAGGCGTTTCAGAAATATTGCGACAAGTACCGTATCGACGAGCACACCGGGCGCAGCAATGTGGCCATTGTTCAGGCGGAAGACGAGTTGGCTTCGATCGGGATGGTAGTGGGTGCTGGCTGGAACGGCGCTCGTGCATTTACTGCCACCTCCGGGCCTGGTATTTCCCTGATGTCGGAATTCATTGGACTGGCCTATTTTGCCGAGATCCCGGTCACCATCATCAATGTGCAGCGCGGCGGGCCTTCCACCGGCATGCCGACACGCACGCAGCAGTCGGATCTGCTCAGCTGCGCTTACGCCTCGCATGGCGACACTAAGCATGTGATGCTGTTTCCGGAAGATCCGTACGAGTGCTTTGAGCAATCTGCTGCAGCGCTGGATCTGGCGGATCGGTTGCAGACCCCCATTTTGGTCATGACCGATCTGGATACTGGCATGAACCAGCGTCTTTGCAAGCCGTTTGTATGGGACGACAAACGCGACTATGACCGCGGCAAAGTCATGACCGCCGAGGAACTCGAAGCGGGCAAGGATTTTGGCCGCTACAAGGACGTGGACGGCGATGGCATCCCATGGCGCACCCTGCCTGGCACGCACCCGACCAAGGG
>CAIYGK010000557.1 GCA_903925725.1 uncultured beta proteobacterium
AAGCCACGATCACCACATCGCGGCGCTCCAGGACGCTCTTGGTACACGACAGCCGCATCTGCTCAATGTGCTCGTTGATGGCCGAGTCCTTTTCGATGAACAGGTCGCGCTGCGGCACGTACGCCTCGGGCTGGTAGTAGTCGTAATAGCTGACAAAGTACTCCACTGCGTTCTTCGGAAAGAACTCGCGAAACTCGCTGTAGAGTTGCGCGGCCAGTGTCTTGTTAGGTGCAAACACGATGGCCGGTCGGCCCAGGCGCGCAATCACATTGGCCATGGTGAAGGTCTTGCCGGAGCCAGTCACACCGAGCAGCGTCTGGAATACCTCGCCATCCCGAATGCCCTCAACGAGCTGATTGATCGCCTCCGGCTGATCCCCGGCCGGCGGATAAGGCTGGTACAGCTCGAACGGCGAATCAGGGAAATGCACAAAGGTGCCGGTATGGTCCTGATCAGCCGATTCAGGACTTGCCAGCGCAAGGGGTGGGGGTACAGGCATGGAAATAGATTTGAATCGTTAGCCGGGCAAGCTTACCAGTCCTGATCCAGAAACAGCTTCGTTTGACCGGGAACAATTTAATGCCTGCCGGGATTGCCTAAAATCAGCAGGTTTACTGAACGCAGCCGCCGACTTGTCTTGCCATGGCGGTCAGCTCCCACATCAAACCTGAAGGAATTTGTTTCATGTCTGTCTTCTCCGCCGTCGAAATGGCCCCGCGCGATCCGATTCTGGGTCTGAATGAGCAATTTGCTGCCGACACGAACCCAGCCAAGGTCAATCTGGGCGTGGGCGTCTATTACGACGACAACGGCAAGCTGCCGCTGCTGGCCTGTGTTCAGGCTGCCGAAAAGACCATGATGGACAAACCCACGGCGCGTGGATACCTGCCGATCGACGGCATCGTCGCCTATGACACTGCCGTCAAGGGCATGGTCTTTGGTGCCGACAGCGAAGCCGTCAAGAGTGGCCGCGTTGCCACGATCCAGGCGCTTGGTGGCACCGGCGGCCTGAAAGTGGGCGCCGATTTCCTCAAGCACCTCAATCCGAACGCCAAAGTGCTGATCAGCGACCCAAGTTGGGAAAACCACCGCGCACTCTTTACCAATGCGGGCTTCAAGGTCGAGTCCTATCGCTACTACGACGCCCAGACCCGCGATCTGAACTTCGACGGCATGCTGGCCGACCTCCAAGCCGCAGTCGCTGGCACCGTCGTCGTGCTGCACGCCTGCTGCCACAACCCGACCGGCTACGACATCACGCCGGCCCAGTGGGATCAGGTCGTCACCGTCGTCAAGGCCAACAAGCTGGTGGCCTTTCTCGACATGGCCTACCAGGGCTTTGCCAATGGCCTGACAGAGGACGGCGCAGCGGTGCAGAAGTTTGTCGATGCCGGGCTCACCTTCTTCGTATCGACCTCGTTCAGCAAGAGCTTCAGCCTGTATGGTGAACGCGTCGGTGCCCTGAGTGTGCTGTGCGAGAACAAGGAAGAAGCCGGCCGCGTGCTGAGCCAGTTGAAGATCGTGATCCGCACCAACTACAGCAACCCGCCGACACATGGTGGCGCCATCGTGGCTGCGGTATTGGCGAATCCGGAGCTGCGCGCCCTTTGGGAAAAGGAGCTGGGCGAGATGCGTGTGCGCATCAAGTCCATGCGCCAGATGCTGGTCGATGGCCTGAAGGCGGCCGGCGTCAAGCAGGACATGAGCTTCATCACGCGCCAGATCGGCATGTTCAGCTATTCCGGTTTGAGCAAGGACCAGATGGTCCGTCTGCGCAATGAGTTTGGTGTCTATGGCACAGATACCGGACGCATGTGTGTGGCGGCCCTGAACAGCAAGAACATAGCCCACGTTTGCGCTTCCATCGCCAAGGTCCTGTGAACACCTGAACGCCGCGCAGCGCCGGCAGGAGGATTGAGGCACACTTAGGCCTGCGTTTCACAACCTGGGCACCATGAGCAAGACCTATCTGCTGGCCATTGACAACGGCACCCAGAGCGTACGCGCCCTGCTGTTTGACCTGCAGGGCAATCTGGTCGACAAGGCCCAGGTAGCTATCGACAGCTACCGGTCGCCGCAACCCGGCTGGCTGGAGAACGACCCCGAAGCCTTCTGGCAAAGCCTGTGCCAGGCGTGCCAGGAACTTTGGGCCAAAACCACGGTGCCCAAGAGCGCCGTCGCCGGCGTTGTCATCACAACGCAGCGCGCCACCATGATCGCGCTCGACAAGCAGGGCAAGCCGCTGCGCCCGGCCATGGTCTGGCTGGATCAACGCCGCGCCGACAAGATCCCCGAGCTGTCATGGTGGTGGAAGATCGGTTTCAAGGCCATCGGCATGATGGACACGATCCGTTTCTTTCAGCACGAAGCCGAATGCAACTGGATCGCCGAGCATGAGCCCGAGCTCTGGGCCAGGACCGATAAATTTCTGCTGCTCTCGGGCTACCTCAATTACCGCTTTACTGGCCGTTTTGTCGATTCCGTTGCCTCCCAGGTCGGCTACATCCCTTTTGATTACAAGCAAGGCTGCTGGGTCAGCAAGCACGACTGGAAATGGCAGGTTCTGCGCATCACTGCGTCCATGCTTCCCGAACTGGTGCCAGCCGGCACCGTCATCGGCCAGGTCAGCGCCCAGGCAGCAAAGGACAGTGGCCTGCCACAGGGATTGCCGGTCATTGCCGGCGCCGCCGACAAAGCCTGTGAGGTGATAGGCGCGGGCTGCCTGACACCAGAGATCGCCTGCCTGTCTTACGGCACCACTGCCACCATCAACACCACCACAACGCGCTATCTGGAAGTCACGCGCTTCATCCCGCCCTACCAGGCGGCCGTGCCGGATCACTACAGCACCGAGATCCAGATCACGCGCGGCTTCTGGATGGTGAGCTGGTTCAAAGAACAGTTTG
>CAIYGK010000558.1 GCA_903925725.1 uncultured beta proteobacterium
CCAGCAAAAAACCGCTTCTCTGCTGGCAAATCGGATGCTACTGGAGAATTTGTCCGTTTCCTAGTGAAAATGTGTTTATTTCGTCTGTGCGTGTTGTTTTTTTTGCAGGCGAGTTTCTTGACTTTTCTCTCTGAAAATTGATTATTTGCCATTTCGTGAACCCAAGGAGTTGATCAATGAGCCCCATATTTGCCACCTGCGACCTGTGTGACAGCCATAAAAATGATTCATCTGGCGCATTTCGGCCGCTACCGCCGGTGTTCAGGGACTACGGCGCAGTGCGCAAATTCTGCGGTCCGGTCCTGACAGTCAAATGCCATGAGGACAACTCCCTGGTCAAAGCCCTGCTTGATTCGGACGGACGGGCCGAAACACCGGCAGGGAAGATCGGCCGGGTTCTGGTCGTTGATGGCGGTGCTTCCTTGCGCCGCGCTTTGCTGGGGGGGCAACCTGGGTGCGGCGGCAGTGCGCAATGGCTGGGCCGGTGTAGTGATTGATGGCTGTGTGCGCGATGTCGCTGAACTGAACCTGCTGAGTGTCGGAATACGGGCGCTGGCGAGCATGCCGCTGCCTACCGAAAAGCGCAATGAAGGTCAGCGTGATCTGGCCATTCAGTTGCAGGGCGTCTGGGTTCGTCCGGGTGACTGGCTCTATGCCGATGAAGACGGCATGGTCCTCAGCGATCGCTGCCTCATCTGACGCTGATCGATTTGGCAAGCCCGCGAGCCGGTAGCGTGGCCAAAAGCAGTCCAAGCAGGGCAATTCCGAAGGCCAGCAGTTGCACGCCGCCCAGCGGTTCGCCCAGCACAAATACACCGACCAGGGCAGTCGAAACAGGCAGCATGACGGTAAAGACACCGGCCTGTGATGCTGGCACCGATTTCAGGCCGGTCATCCATAACCAAACCGTCCCTATGCTCGCGGCCAGCGAGTAAAACAGTAGCAACAACCAGAAGTTGCCGGTAACGCCTGTGAAGTCAAACCGGAGTGCCAAATACAGACCCGGCGGTGTCATCAGTGCAAAGCCCCAAAGATTGATTAGTGCGGTGATGCGTTTGGCTGACAGTGCGCCGGTAAGCTTCTTGCCTATGACGGCGTAAGCCGCTTCGCAGACGACGGCGCCGAACACCAGCGCATTGCCCCAGAGGTTCGAATCCTGCGGCACGGCGCTTTGCCGCCGCGCCGCCGCAAGCAATCCGATACCGAAGGCGGCGCAGGCAATGGCGGCCCAGATGCGCGGTCCGATGCGTTCGCGCAGGAACAGCCAACTCAGCAGAGCCACTACGGCTGGAATCGACGCCAGGATCACGCCGGCGGAGACTGCGCTGGTCATGCTGACCCCGTACAGCATACAGATGGAAAACAGAAAATTCCCGAAGAAGGATTCCAGAAAAACCAGCTTTCGGGTTGTTGTTGTCATTGGCAGCTCGCCCATTGGTTTGACCAGCCAGTGCGGCATGGCCAGTACACCGATACCAAAACGCAGCCAGGCCAGCAGCATCACGGGCAGTGCGGTCACCAGGGATTTGGACAGGGCTACGTAGCTGCCGACCAGCGACATGCTCAGGGCGAGTAAAAGGTAGGCGCGCAGGCGCCGGGGCGTGTTAGGCACGGACTGGTCGATCAATTTGCGTTGAATGCTCTTATCATGCCTGATGACGCTCGCTCGTCGGATCGAAAGGATGGATTGGAGAATGGATACCGTGGTTGACACTGTACAGATCCAGGCCCTGGACAGTGCGCATTTCCTGCATCCCTTCACGGACTTCAAGGACTTGGCAGCGCGCCGCGCCCGTGTCATCGTTAAAGCTGATGGCATTTACGTCTGGGATTCGAATGGCAACAAGATCCTTGATGCGATGAGTGGACTCTGGTGTGTCAATGCTGGATACGGTCGACAGGAACTGGCCGACGCCGCGCATCGACAGATGATGAGCCTGCCCTACTACAACAGTTTCTTTCAGACTACCAACGTGCCGGCGGTGCAACTTGCTTCCAGGTTGGTCTCTCTTGCACCTGACGCGGGTGAGCGCAGTTTTCAGCACGTCTTCTACTCGTCCAGTGGCAGTGAAAGCAACGACTCCAACGTCCGCATGGTGCGGCGTTACTGGGACCTGCTGGGGCAGCCG
>CAIYGK010000559.1 GCA_903925725.1 uncultured beta proteobacterium
CCTTGAACAGCAGTTGCGTCTCAAGAGGGTTTTCGCGAAGAAAGCGCGCGTACACCGACTCGTCCTCGATGCCGTGCTGGGCCATGCGGCGCTGGATGCGCCTAGAGATGGTGCTTTTCTTGTAGAGCGAGAAGTCGTGCCCGGTACTTGAGCGCAGTTGCAGCAGGATCTGGTTGATGACCGAAAGAACCTTCTCGGGCACAACGGCTGGCGCGGAAAGCCGGTAGGCCGCCTGTCGCGTCACTTCGAGCAGCATGGCGGGCATCTGTTCGACCGGCAGGATGTGGGTGGCGTAGCCCGATGAGATGGCGCTTTGCGGCATGCCGTCGTATTTGGCGCTGGAGGGTTCCTGCACCAAGCAGACACCGCCAGCGCCCAGGATGGCGCGCAGGCCCAGCGTGCCGTCGGTGGCGGTGCCCGAGAGAATGACACCGATCGCCCGATCGCCCTGGTCTTCGGCCAGCGAGCGCAGGAAGCCGTCAATCGGCATGCGCTGGCCGCGTACCATTTCGGGCACCGAGAGTTGCAACAAGCCGCCCAGGATGCCCATCTCGCGGTTCGGCGGGATGACGTAGACGCGGTTCGCCTCAATGCGCATCTGGTCGAGCGCCTCGATCACCGCCATGCTGGTGCAGCGCTGGATGATTTCGGTCAGGAGGCTCACATGGCCGGGGTCAAGATGGGGCACCAGCACAAAGGCCATGCCGCTGTCGGCAGGGCAGGTGCGAAAGAAGGCTTCGAAGGCTTCCAGACCGCCGGCGGAGGCGCCAATGCCGACGATCGGCAGTTTGGGGGCCAGGCCAGGCTCTGCAACTGTATCTACGCTCGGCACCTCATCACTTGCTGCGCCGGGCGCACTGGCAGGGGGTTGCGCGGCCACCTCGGGGGGGCTCGCGAGCGCGCTGGCGTGTGCTGTCTTGGTCGTTTTCTTGTTCGTCATGAAGGTCCAGTCACCCAGGGTGGGCATTGCTGTGAATGGTACGCCGATTCAAGTATGGGAAATCACCGATCAAGGACGCTGCTCGGCACGCCTTTCCACCATGAAATTGACGCGATTACGCCCCTCTTCCTTGGCGAGGTACATCGCGGCATCGGCCCACTTCAATAAGCCCTCCACGCTCTTGTGCTGTGGCTCGATCAGTACCACGCCAATGCTGGCGCTGCAGTGATGTTTGATGGCTTCAGCGTTGTTGCTGACGGGCAGCAGGTAGGGTTCTGCCAGGCTGACGCAGATTTTTTGAGCGAGCTTGTTGGCTTGTTCTGCGGCTTGGGCCTGATCGGCTGCCAGTTCGCCCAGCAGCACCACAAATTCATCACCACCAATGCGCGACACCGTGTCCACAGCGCGCACACAAGCCTTGAGCCGGCGCGCCACTTCCACCAACAGCAGATCGCCCGCTCCGTGCCCGTGCTCGTCGTTTAGGGGCTTGAAATTGTCCAGGTCCAGGTAAATCAGTGCACCAAAGCCCTCACTGCGCTGGTTGGCAGCCAGGGCCTGCTCCAGGCGGTCCAGCAGCAAACGCCGGTTCGGCAGGGCCGTCAGCGGGTCAATGAATGCCAGTTGACGAATCTGCTCTTGCAGTTCCTTGTTGTGTGTGTCATCACGATTGCTGGCGCGATGTCCGAGCGCCTTTCCCTCAGGGTCAAATACCGGTCTGCAGACATGGGCTATCCAGCGTTCTTCGCCGCTCTTGGTGCGGATGCGGTAATCGATGGGTTCGGTCACGCCCTGAACCGATAGTCCGTGTACATGCTCGTCGAACAGTGCCAGGTCATCTGGATGGACCATTTGCCTGAGCAGCAGGGGATCGGCATAAAACTCCTCGGGCGTGTAGCCGCTGATCGCTTCACACGAGGGGGAGACGTAGCGAAGCGTGCCATCGAGCATGCTCCAGTATTCCCAGTCGGCCGTGTAGTCAGCCACAGTGCGATAGCGCAGTTCGCTTTCCTTGAGAGCATCCTTCAATTGCCTGGACTCGGTCACGTCGGTGATGAAGCCGTGCCACAGCGTGCCACCGTCCGGAGCTCTCTCGGGCAATGCGTTGCCAAACAGCCAGCGCACCGTGCCATCGGCGAACTTGACCCGGTACTCCTGCTGCCAGGGCTTGAGTTCTCTGGCTGAAGTCTGGATCGCGGCGACCACGGCGTCGTGGTCATCCGGATGAAGCACGGTAAATACCTTGCTCGCATCTTCGCGCACTGCCGCGGGGCTGACCCGGTAGATGTCGCGGATGGCCTCGCTGGCGAAAGGAAAACAGGAACTGCCATCGGAGCGCAGCAGGTACTGGTAGACCACGCCCGGGACCCGGCGGGCGATATTCTGGAGCAGCTTGAGTGCCGCCTCGCGCTCTGCTGCCGCAGCCTTGCGCGCGCTGATGTCGCTGATGACGATGCGAAACTCGGCTGCAGCCTCGTCATCCTGTGCCAGGTTGACGGTCAGCTTGACCCAGAAGGGCTGGCCACCCTTTGGCGCCATTTTCAGCTCGCAGGTTTGTGTCTGGCCCCCCCGTGCCAGAATGACCTGCTACACCTACCCCAGTTAGTTTAGAGAGCAACGAGGTAGGTATGAAGATCAACAATCAACCTAAGGCACAGATGCGTACAGCCAGAGATTCTGTCGATACA
>CAIYGK010000560.1 GCA_903925725.1 uncultured beta proteobacterium
ATGGCGTATTCCACCAGCAGGATCGAGTTCTTGGTGGCCACGCCCATCAGCATGATCAGGCCGATCAGCGAGGGCATGGAAAAGCTCTTTTGCGCCAGCAGCAAACCGACAAACGCACCACCCAGCGACAAGGGCAGGGCAGACAGGATGGTGACCGGGTGCAGGAAGTCCTTGAACAGCAATACCAGCACGATGTAGATGCACAGCACACCCGTCAGCATCGCCAGGCCAAAACTGGCAAAAAGCTCGCCCATCACCTCGGCGTCACCGACTTCGATCACCTTGACGCCAGCGGGAAGGTTCTTCACGCTGGGTAGCGCCAGCGCAATTTCGGCCACATCGCCGAGCTGCAGACCCGAGAGTTCCATCTCGAAGTTGATGTTACGGGCCCGGTCGTAGCGGCCAATCACGGCCGGTCCGCCTGTGACTTCCAGCTTGGCGACCTGGCTCAGCATGACGGCGCCAACGCCGGGCTTGGTGCTGGGCACGTGCAGGCGCTCCAGCACGCTCAAGTCCTTGCGCGCCGTGCTGTCAAGCCGCACCACAATCGGAACCTGACGCTGCGGCAGGTTGAGCTTGGACAGAGCCACATCAAAGTCGCCGAGCGTGGCAATGCGCAGCGTGTCGGCGATGGCCGCGCTGGTAATGCCCAGATCGGCGGCACGCGCAAAGTCGGGCCGCACGGTAATCTCGGGGCGGATCAGACTGGCGGTGGAAGCCACACTGCCCAGGCCGACGATGGTGCGCAGGTCCTTTTCAACCGCCAGCGCCGCCGTTTGCAAGGCCTGCGGGTCTTCCCCGGTGAGCACCAGGATGTACTTCTCGCCCGAGGCACCGAGACCCACCTTGATGCGCACACCGGGCAGCGGCTCCATGGCGCTGCGAATCTGCTTTTCGATGGCCTGCTTGACCGGGCGCTCACCGCGCGCCGTGAGCTGTATCGTCAGTGTGGCTTTGCGCGTCTCGCCAGCGCCGGCTGAGGCAAAAGGGTCACCTCCGGCACTGCCACCACCGACCGTGGTGTAGACACTCTTGACCTGGGGGACCTTGAGCACCAGTTGGCGCGCCTGCTCTGCCATGTCCAGCGTCTGCATCAGTGTGGCGCCCGGTGGCAGCTCCAGGTAAACCTGAGTCTGCGAGTTGTCGTCGGGTGGGATGAAGCCCTTGGGCAGAAGCGGCACCAGCGCCACCGACCCGGCAAAAAAGGCAATGGCCAGCAGCAGGGTCAGTCCCCGATGCCGCAGACACCAGGTGGCAGCGCGGTGGTACAGACTGAGCCAGCGCGGCTCATGGTAGGCACTGACGATGGGGCGCAGGATGTAGGCCGCCATCATGGGCGTGAGCACGCGCGCCACCACCAGCGAGGCAAACACGGCCAGCGCAGCCGTCCAGCCAAACTGCTTGAAGAACTTGCCTGCAATGCCGCTCATGAAGGCGGTTGGCAGGAACACGGCTATCAGCGTAAAAGTCGTGGCAATCACGGCCAGGCCGATCTCGTCCGCCGCTTCCATCGCCGCCTGGTAGGGCGTCTTGCCCATGCGCAGATGGCGCACGATGTTTTCCACTTCAACGATCGCATCGTCCACCAGAATCCCCACCACCAAGGAGAGCGCCAGCAGCGTCACCACGTTGATGGTGAATCCCATCTGGTGCATGCCGATGAAGGCCGGTATGGCCGACATCGGCAGTGCCACCGCCGACACCAGCGTGGCGCGCCACTGGCGCAGGAACAGCCACACCACCAGCACCGCCAGTGCCGCACCCTCGTACAGCAGATGCAGCGAGCCTATGTATTCCTCCTGCGCCGGCGTCACAAAGTCAAACGCCAGCGTCAGCTCCATGTCCGGGTGCTGCGCCTTGAGCTCTTCCAGCGCCTGTTGCACGGCCGCACCGACCGCCACTTCGCTCTCGCCGCGGCTGCGAACGACTTCAAAACCAATCACCGGTACGCCGTCGAGCAGGGCGGCAGAGCGCGGTTCGGCCACGGTGTCGCTGATGCGGGCCACGTCGCTCAGGCGGATGCGTCTACCGTCGGCCAGCGCCAGTTCGATCAGTGCCACCTCGGCCGCGCTGCGCACCGTGCCCAAGGTTCGCACCGGCTGCTCGGCCACGCCCAGATCGGTGCGGCCGCCAGCGGCCTCGGTCTGCACCATGCGCAACTGGCGTGACACCTCGGCGACCGTGGCGCCCAGTGCCTGCAGCTTGAGCGGATCAATGGCTACCAGCACTTCACGGTTCACACCGCCGACGCGGTTCACGGCACCGACGCCGCGCACCGAGATCAGCTTGCGTGCGATCTCATGGTCAACAAACCAGCTCAGCGCCTCGTCGTCCATCTGCGGCGCCTGGCCTGCAGCCTTCGGCTTGGTGCGCACGGTGTAGGCCAGGATTGGCTGGCCCGAGAGGTCGATCTTCTGCACGATGGGGTCGCGCAGGTCAGCCGGCAGCTCGCCGCGCACGCGGGACACTGCCGAGCGCACATCGTCCACCGCCTCCTGGGTTGGCTTTTCCAGACGGAACTCGGCGGTGATGGTGACCACGTCATCCTGAATCTTCGTGTAAATGTGCTTGAGACTCTGCAAGCTGGCGATGCTGTCTTCGAGCTTGCGCGCCACGTCGTTCTCAAGCTGGGCCGGCGCCGCACCGGGCAGCACCGCCGTCACGATCACCATGGGCAGATCGACATCGGGCATGTTCTGCACCTTCATCGCCTGGAAGGACAGCAAGCCGGCAAAGCTCAGCAACACGAACAGCATGACTGCCGGAATCGGGTTCCTGATCGACCAGGAGGAGACATTCATATCAGGCGGGCTCCCTATTTGCTGGCCGGCTTGGCAGCCGGCGAAGCCGCTTCAACCACCCTCACCAGATCACCGTCGTTGAGGAAGCCGCCTCCGGTGGCAACCAGTTTGTCCTCCGGTTTGATGCCGCTGAGGATCTCGACCCGGTCACCGAGCAGCCGGCCGGTCTGTACCTTGACCTGCGCGATACGCTTGTCAGTCCCGACCCGGAAAACATAGTTGAAGCCGTCGCGCACCACCAGCGCGGTCTGCAGCACGCTCAGGGCACTGTTGCTTCCGAGTTCGAACTCGCCGCGTGCGAACATGCCGGGCTTTAAGGCCCCCACGCTGGTCGCTTCGCGTACTGCGCTGCCCCCCGAGGGGGCTAATTTCCCTTGGGGCGGCCCGGCGGGAAATTGAGTGGCAGGAAGTTGCCCACCAAGAATATCGACATAGATCAGGCCGTTGCGCGTTTGCGCGTCCACGGTGGGCGAGACCATGCGCACGCGGCCTCTGGCTTGTGTGCCGTCGGGCGCAGTCATGAGCACGGGCGTGCCGGCTTTGATCCGTCCCAATTCGGAGGCTGTGACTTCGGCGCGCCACTCGAGCCGGCCCTGGCGGATCAGGCGAAACATCTCTACGCCGGCGCCCACCACGGCGCCCACCGAGGCGCTACGCGCAGAAACGATGCCGTTGTCGGGTGCCAGCAGCCGGGTATGTCCCAGACGCAGCTGCTGGGCGTCGAGCTGCGCCTGGGCAGAGGCCACGCGGGCCTTGGCCATCAACTCGGCCGTGAGCAGCTGATCGATCTGTTGCGCACTCAGGGCGCCGGAGCTTTGCACGGCGCGGGCGCGAGCGGCGTTGGCGGTGGCGTCAGACGATGCCGCCGTGGCTTCCATCAGCGCGGCGCGCGCCAGTGCCACATCGGCCTGCACGCCCTCGGCGGCAAAGGTGGCCAGCAACTGGCCCTTCTGCACCTGGTCACCAATGCCGGCGTTCAACTCCTGCACACGCAAGCCGTTGACCTCGGCGCCAATGATGGCCTCCTGCCATGCCACCACGTTGCCATTGGCGTTGAGTTTGATCGGCAGCACGCTGGTTCTGGCCTGGGTCAGTGTTACGGTCAAAGCGGGTTTGACGCCACCTGGGGCCGCTTCGTTACCTGCAGCGTTCGAGCGGGCGGCCAGCAGACCAAGGGCTGCCATCGCGATTGCCGCCAGCAGCAGGCCCATGGTACGGGGTAAGGTATGAAATCGGTTCATGGTGCAACAGTCGGTTGATTCAGAGAGACGGCAGTGGCGTGGGGGTCAAAACCGCCACCCAGTGCACGGTACAGCGACACCCTGGCGCGATTGCGGTCGAGCAGGAGCGCCGGTTGCGTTGATTCCGATGCCAGCG
>CAIYGK010000561.1 GCA_903925725.1 uncultured beta proteobacterium
AGTTGTGTTCTTACGATACTTCAAGCGCGCCGAGGAGCAGGTAAGGCGCGGTAAAGATTGGTTGCGAAATGTGATCGTCGGTCGACTTGATCCCATTGGTTGATGTCGGATCAAAGTCTGACTCTCAACCGACCCGTACCGGCACGAAAATCTTGCTGCCGTTACGCTGGATGAGCAGCGCCAGGGACTTGCTCGTCTTTGCCACAATCGAGCGAACCTGGTCGACGCTCTCAATGGGCGTGCCATTGACAGCCACCAACACATCGCCCGGTTGCACACCGGCCAAGGCTGCAGGGCCACCCACATCCTCGATCAGAAGCCCCCCCGTTACACCGGCATCATGCTTTTCCTGCGGCAGCAGCGCACGTAATGCCAATCCAAGCTTGCCCTTGCCCGCACCGTCGTCGGCCTCGGCAAGCTTGGCGGCCTTCTCGCTTGCGTCTCCGAGAGTAGCCGTCATCTCTTCGCGCTTGCCTTGACGCCAGATTTCAAGATTCACTTTTTCCCCGGGCGTTGCACTGCCAATCAGTGCCGGCAGATCACTGGATGTAATGATGGCCTGACTGTTCACCTTGCGGATCACGTCACCACTCTTGAGTCCAGCCTTGTCTGCGGGCCCACCCTTTTCGACCGAGGACACCAGCGCGCCCTCTGGCTTGTCGAGCTTGAACGAGTCGGCAAAAGTCTGGTTGACTTCCTGGATCGCGACGCCCAGACGAGCATGACTCGCCTTGCCTGTGGCGACGATCTGATCCTTGACCTTGGTGGCCAATTCGATCGGAATGGCGAACGACAGGCCCTGATAGCCACCTGTGCGACTGTAGATCTGCGAGTTGATGCCTACGACCTCGCCCCGGGTGTTGAACAGTGGCCCGCCCGAGTTGCCTGGATTCACGGCCACATCTGTCTGTATAAATGGCACGAAACCGTCATCTGGCAGCGAACGTCCCTTCGCACTCACGACACCGGCTGTCACGCTATTCTCAAAGCCGAACGGCGAGCCGATGGCCAGTACCCACTCACCGACTTTAAGATCACGTGTATTACCCAGCGGGACAGTTGGAAGTTCACTTGCATCGATCTTGAGTACGGCAACGTCTGTCTTCGAATCTGTTCCCAACACCTTGGCTCGGAACTCCCGGCGATCGGTAAGTTTGACCATCACCTCCTTGGCATCACGCACCACATGGGCGTTGGTCAGTATGACGCCATTGGAACTGACGATGAATCCAGAACCTTGAGCATGCGTGGGCATTTGTGGCTGGCCCGGCATGCCGCCATTGGGGCCCTGAAAGCGCCTGAAGAACTCGAAGAAGGGATCGCTTGGGTCCAGCCCCTGCATACCGCGGCGCGGTGCCGTGACATCATCGCCACCTTCCTCATTTGCGGTCTTGATCATCCCGGTCACGCTGATGTTGACGACTGCTACGCCATTGCGTGACGCAATCTGCGAGAAATCCGGCAAAGCAACAACGGGGGCAGGCGCCACCGCACTGGATGCAGGCGGTGAACTAGCGTGTGCATGCTTGAAACTCAAGGCACCGACCCCTGCCAGGCCAAAAACTCCTGCCGAAGCGATCGTCAAAACAATCCGCCGTTGAGTGATGAGATGCGTATTCATGTGAGGTCCTTTCAAGATGTTGATGAAAACCACAACTTGATTATGTGGACCGCAACTTAGGCGGGACTTAAATCAATCCATCCCGCTGACACTCGTCATCCTGTCACTGGCGTGACATGTACCGAGACCTACTTGGTGCTTGTGAATGTGAATGTGACAGCAACTCGCAGTCCACCCAGACTGGCCGATTCGGCTAGAGATACCGTTGCATGATGCAAATCCGCAATGGTCTTGACGATGGCAAGACCCAGGCCACTGCCGCTACCCTGCGCCCCGGAGACCCGGTAAAAGCGATCAAGTACACGCTCCCGGTCCGACGCAGGAATACCCGGCCCGCTGTCATCCACCGTCAGAATCGTTTTCCCGTCCTGACTGCAGATGGAAAGGTTGATGGTTCCACCGGGCGGGGTGTACTTGATCGCGTTGTCCACCAAATTGCGAATAAGGATGCGCAACGCTTCCTCATGCCCGATCACCACGCTTTCGTCCGCTTGCACAAGACCAAGATCAATCCCCCGATTTATAGCAGCCGTGACCATGTCGGACATCACAAGGCGTGTCAGAACGGTCAACTCGACAGGTGCCGTTTTGGCGTCAACTTCGGAACTGGCTTGTTGTCTTGCTAACACCAGCAGTTGCTCGACCAGTCTGGTCGCGCGGTCGATGCCGGCGCCGAGCCTGCTGACCGCCACTTCGCGTGCGGCGTCGTCGCTGGCGCGTCGCAAGCCTTGAACTTGGAGCTTCAATGCAGCAAGGGGAGATCGCAATTCATGCGCAGCGTCAGCTACAAAGTTCTTCTGGGCTTGAAAAGCCTGCCGAACCCGTTCGAACAGGAGGTTCAGTTCATGAACCAGAGGGCGAATTTCGTCCGGCAAATCGTCCTCACTCAATTCACCCAGCTCATCGGCCTGCCGTGCAGCGACCTGTTGGCGCACACGCGATACGGGAGCAAGGGAAGCACTCACCACCCACCAGACAACCAACATAAGCAATGGCACCAGCAACACAATCGGGCTGACTGTGCGCAGTGCCAAAGTGCCAGCCATTTGGCGCCGAGCGGCCAGGTCCTGCGCCACCTGGATCACTTGGGAGCCCGCCGCGACGGAGAACAATCGGTAGCTTGTTCCTCTGGCTTGAACGGTCGAAAACCCAAGTACGGCGCGCTGGGGCAACTCAGCCCGCGCCGTCGACTGGAATACACGCAGACCATCGGAGGTCCAGACTTGAATAACGAAATCGAAGTTGTCGCCGTCCTCGGTGGTAAAGCGCTCACCAAGTTCACCACCCACAGGCAAACCTGGACGCAGCGACATGGCCATTTGCTGCATCTGGTAATCAAAGATCTCGTCCGTCTCGGCAAGTGCAGTGCGATAGGCGATGATGGCCTGTGCTCCGGCGGTCAGGATAACGGCGGCCAGTAGAAACCACAGCAGTCTTGCGCGCAGTGAGTGAGTGAGTACCAAGCTCATGCCTTGCCTTTGGGAATCATGTAACCGATTCCCCGTACATTCTGGATCAGACTCATGCCCAATTTCTTGCGCAGACCATGGATGTACACCTCTACAGCATTGCTGCTGACATCATCCTTCCAGCTATAGAGCTTCTCTTCGAGTTGCTTGCGCGAAAGCACCATGCCCGGGCGTGCGAGTAACAACTCCAGTACCGCCCATTCACGCGCCAGCAATACCACCGGCTGCCCATTCGCCGTAACCTCCCGGGTGACCGGGTCAATGCTGATGCCCATGTGCTCGTACACCGGCTCTGCCCGTCCGGCGGCGCGGCGCATCAAAGCGCGAATGCGAGCCAATAGCTCATCGGGTTCATAGGGTTTTACGATGTAGTCGTCGGCACCCTTGTCCAAACCTTCGACACGCTGCGCTAATGCGTCACGCGCCGTCGCAATAAGCACCGG
>CAIYGK010000562.1 GCA_903925725.1 uncultured beta proteobacterium
CAAGATAGATTGATTTCATTTTGTCGTTTGTGCTCGGGACACGCAGAGTGATTGGATGGACAAGCGGACACGGCAAGGCAAAATGGCCGTGCGTGGCGCTACGCGAAGGTGACAAAAACAGCTAATCATCGAGCGCGAGCTTTGACGCCGAGATGAATCCCTTGGGCAATCCGGCATCTGCGACAAAACCGTACAGGCATTCGCCGGGCAAGGCTTCCTGCACAATGCGGCGCACCGCCAGCAACTGCGTGATGTCGATGCCGGTCCTGAGACCCATCGCTTCGAGCAGAAAAACCAGGTCCTCGGTAACAATATTGCCGCTGGCACCTGGCGCGGATGGACACCCGCCGAGTCCCCCCAGGGATGCGTCCACGGTACTCAGACCAACGTCCAGTGCGGCCACAACATTCGCCAGACCCTGCCCTCGCGTGTTATGCAAATGAATGCCCGTCAGATGTTTGCGGCCGACTGCGGCCCAGACAGCGAGCGTCAAAGACTTGACCTGCGCCGGATTCCCGTAGCCGGTGGTGTCCGACAGTCCCACTTCATCGCAACCGGCTGCCATCAGAGCCTCGGCGAGTTCAACCACTTTGCGCTGAGGGACAGGACCTTCGATCGTGCAACCGAACGCCGTGGACAGTGCGCCCTCAAATGCGGGTCGACGCGGCAAAGGCACGTCACGGATGAGTGCAGCAATGCGACGAACCTCGTCGAGTAGCTGCGCGTGCGTGCGATTCAAGTTTTTGAGACTGTGGGTCTCGCTCACCGATAGCGGAATTGTGATCTTGTGCACTCCACATTCGATCGCCTTTTCGGCGCCCCTGTAATTGGGCACCAGCGCTGCCACCGTCAGTCCCGGAATCGTCAGCGAATGCGCGACAAGCTCGGCCGTGTCAGCGAGTTGGGGAATCAGCTTCGCGGACACGAAGGAACCCACCTCGATCTCAAGAACGCCCGCCGCGGCTTCCGCTGTGATCCAGCGCTTCTTGTCCTGGGTGGACATGAGGCGGTGAATGCTTTGCAATCCATCACGGGGCCCTACCTCGCTCACGAGCACATCGATCGAACTTGTCATCTTGAAGCTCCGGTCTGCATCAGGCGGCTGTGCTAGCAACAAACGCATCGAGAATCTCGCCGGCGCCGGCACTCCAGATTTGCGATTTGTCGCTCAAGTGCTCGAGCACGGCTTCCAGATGCTTCATGCGATGCGGCTGGCCCAGCACCCAGGGATGCAGCGACAAAGCAAGGATGCGCCCGCCCTGCTGCTGCGCCTCTTCCAGAAGAAACTCGCCAGCATCGATAACCTGCTGGGCCCACGACGCCTCCGCATGCTGGTTGTCCAGCAGGACGAAGCGGTCTTCCAGTTCTGTGCTCAAGGGCATGTGCCACAGGTCGCCACCCGTCGTGTGGAAGCGGTAGGGCATATCGTCGTTAACCCAATCGCAGCAGTATTCGATTCCATTGGCCTTGAGCAGATCCGGCGTATGCTCGGTTTGCAACTTGCCCGGACTCAACCAGCCGCGGATCGGACGCTTACTGAGCGTACGCAAACGGTCCAGAGAGCGTTCGACCAAAGCGGCCTCTTCTTTCTGTTCGAGCCCGCCCGCGTGCGGCGTGTCCATGCTCCAGGAGTGTCCAATGATCTCATCGCCCCGTTCGAGGACGGCATCAAGCAGTGCTGGATAGCGCTCGGCCAATTGCGCGTTAATCGCGAACGTCAGCTTGATGCCATAACGATCAAACGCCCGCAGAAAGCGGTAAATCCCGACACGGTTACCGTAGTCGCGCAAACTGTAATGGCGAAGGTCCGGATAAGGCATGCTCATGGCGCCCGGCAGCTTCAC
>CAIYGK010000563.1 GCA_903925725.1 uncultured beta proteobacterium
ACTCGCGGCTCACAACGTCGCGCGGGTACAGGTCGGACCAGGGCGCATAGCTGCTGTCCTTGTCGGCGCTGCGCAGTGCCGTCTCGTTGCTGCTTTCCACTCTGGATTGGGCTGCGTTGTAGAGCATCTGGTTCTGGTATTTTTCCAGCGCCAAATGGCGGTTTGAAAGCAACACAATCATCTCGTCTTTCAGGCGCGGGAAACCCGCCATGGCCAGCAGGTTGATGCCAATCAGTTTGGCCGAGGCATTGCCCGGCGAGAGGCTGGCGTGGTAGGGTTGTGTCAGGTCTTGTACGTAGTGCAGCGCCAGGCCGCTGAAACGCCATCCCCAATAGGCGTGGCCACTGCGAAAAGCCAGCGCCGCCAGCGTGCTGAACTGGTGCACGCGCATCAACGGCAAGGTCTTCCTGACGAAGGGTGCAGCCAGGTAAATGATACGGTCTTCGTGATAAAAGCCCATGTGAAACGGAGCCTGGGTTGAGAAGTAAAGCGTCGGGTTGCCAAAGGGCAGCGCCTCGAAGCCGTAAACCTTGCCCCACTCGGATGGACTGTCGGACCACAGGTTGATGTCCAGACCGTAGTCGGGCTCATCGCTGGCCGAAGCGACCACGGCCAGTGGTGCGATGCTGTCACCCGCCTTGAGCGCAACAAAGCGCAATTTCGAGTTGGGCTGCTCGGGCAAAGTGTCGACGGCGGAATGCGCCAGCAGCGTCGTCGGGTCGGGCGCAGCGCTCCAAGGATCTGGTTGAAAATAGAGCGAAAACCTGCTGTTGGGGGCGACGCGCAATGCCATCAGAAACGCCAGACGTCTGGCCGCATCCGATTGCGCGGGGTTCGCCTTGAAGGCCAGTTGGGCCGGACGCGACGGGTAAAAATCGAGTTGATTTCGAGCCCAGTCTTCCTGACTCGTGAGCAAGTCCTGTATCGCCTTTTCCTGGTCTTTCAGGAACGCTTCCAGCGGCTCCACCATCACCGCTGGGGCATTCACCACTTCCGGCATTTTTTCGAACGCACGGTAGGCAGCAAAGCTGTGGTTGCTCCAGGCCAGTGCATTGCCAGCAGTCAGCCACAGCAAGGCGGCCAGAATCGAAGCAAGGCGTTTCATGCGCGGATCTCCTGAAGAAGGTGCTCGCATCATAGCGAACAGAGCTTCGGCAGGTTCGCCGTCGCAGAGATTAGAACCGTTTGGCTACTTCAACCCAGGCGCGTGCACGGTTGCTTGTGCCTACCAGTTCGGGCACCGGACCCAGTGGCGCGGCAACGTAGATTCTTGCGGTCCATTGATCGTCTCCAGACCAGTTGAGCCCCAGACCCAGCCCATTCAGAGTCGCCTCATTCGGTCCGCTTGCCCAGGGGTTCTTGTTGACTTCCACCTTTGCGAGGTCAACAAATGCAACCGCCTGCCACTGCCCGAGCCAGCCGTTACCAAGATCGCGGCGGAACTCTATGGTCAGCAGGTAACCGCTGTCGCCCGAGACCGCGCCCATGTCATAGGCGCGTACCGTGTAAGGGCCACCGGCAGTTGTTTTCTGCGAAGAATCCAGATTGGTGTTGGCCCACTGTCCAGAGAACGCGATGTAGAGCGTATTCTTTTCGCTCAGACCTTGCAGGCGCGCCAGACTGGCATTCCATTTGGAGAAGCGACCTTCTGTTCTGGCGGTGGCAGCATCAGCCAACTGGGCTGCAGCATCATCAAAAGTCACGCTCCCGGCAGTCCAGCTCAGGTTCCAGGCGGTGACGGCTCCAGCCAGCAACGTATCCCGGCTATCACCTGTGAGGCTTGCTGTCCAGTTGTCCAGATGCCGGTCGGTTCGTATCGCACTGGCGTCAATATGGTCTGACAATTTGAGTCCGTCATACTGAAGTTGTCCGTACATGTTGGCGTCGCGAGTGCGCATCAATGTTTGCTTGGCCCACAGACTCTCTACCTGGGCCGTGCCGTGGGCATTCAAGGCTTCCAGGGGTTCACCCAGGATGTAATGCAGCGCCGAATAGGATGCACCGAGCCGCGTTCCCTTGCCGTTCAACAGCGACTCGTAGGCGGCGCGCCCGTAGTTCATGCCGCCACCGGAACTCAGACCGTTGACCGTGAGTGTGTCGCCGTGATGAAGCGGATTGATGAAAGTTAGCGCACCACCGGCCCGATCGCGCCCGGTGTAGCGGTTGCCATAACCGTCGAGCACCAGATTGCCAGAGCGCACAGGCCCCGGTGTCGTGTTGACCAGCAGGTCAGAACTGCCAACGGCGTCGCCTGGCTTCAAGGTGGCAAGTACGACGACACCAGGCACATCCGACAGCAGCAGCAGCGCATGGTCCATCTCGATCTGGCTGATCGAATGCCCGCTTTGCAAAGGCGAGAGCGTGGCCTGCAGCAGGGAGTCGATCACAGGGCTGCTGTTGTTCAGCTCAATCTTGTTGTAACGGGCTTCGATGACCTGGATGTTGACGACGCCGTCCCGAATAGTCTGAACGGGGATGATGGCGCGTGCCAACGGGTAGTCATGGTCGTGGTAGTAGTCAGTAATTCGATTGGCCAACTCATTGATCTGGAGCAGAGTGAGGTTCTTGCCTTGCCCGTCCGCTATCAGCGCATGCAGCGTGTCCGTAGCAAACAGCGTATTGCCGGTGATCTGCAGCAGTTTCACCATGAAGGGTGCACCCGGCGGCAGCCTGGCACCGTTTGCCCGCTCTATCGTCAACCCGGTCTCGTTGGACGACGGCAGCCGGGGTGTTGTTGGCTGGACTTCCTGCAGGATCATGCCGGCACTCGGAACGACCGGGCCTGCGGCCTGCACCGCGAGAGATGAGAAGGCGACCAGCAGAGCTAAAGATAGTGGTTTCATGGCAAATCTCTTATTGGAGGATGATCGCTACGTTGGCTGGCAGCCTGATGCCACCGGTGATGATTTGCAATGCCGGTCCCATACCACCACCGATCGTCATCATCGTGTTGACCACGGTGTTGCTGCTTGGCGGCGGTGAGGATGAGTCAGTAGACGCAACCGTGCTGGCGGAGTTCGGACCAGCAGCCGTTGGCGGAAGTGAATCAACGAACGCCGCAGCATCGGCTACCGCCGGTGCTGTGTTTGGCGAGCCACTTTGTGTGACTGTTATGGTCGGTAGCAAATGCAGTGCGTCAGGGCGTGTCTCTGCTTTGGGTGAAAAGACGGTGGTGGCCAACTGTGTGGTCACGGATTCCACGGGTTGCTGTTGGGCGGGGCTGATGTCGGCTGTCAAACCCGCTGGCTGACGAACAGCGTAGTTGCCCGAGTCAGCACCCGCGAGCGTATAGCCGCTCACGGTGACGGCTTTGCCGGTGCCGACGGTCGCGTCGGCGAGCACGCCTGTGCCAACTCCGCTGACATTCACCACATCGTTGCTGAGCGTTGCCACGCTGGCCGTGCCTAGCAGGCTTGCGCTTGGGGTGGTGTCGTAGACCTTGTTGCTGGCCGTGATCCCATTGATGGGGAGGCTCAGCGCGCTGACCGAGTAGTTGCCGCTGGCTCCAGCAAAGGTGTAGTTGCCCGCATCGGCACCTGAGAGGGTGGCACTGACCGATTCAATGCCGGTGTAGCTGCCCGTCTTCAAATGGCCGCTCGTGCTGGTGTTGCCCGTCGTGTTGACGGCCACGGTAGCGGGCGCAACTGCGTCACCCGGGAGGACACCGGTCAAAGTAGCTGCGCCTGGTACCAGTGTTGCGCCATAGACCGAAGTGCCGGCGGCGATGGAGCCGCTGAGCGGGAGTGGGCTGACAGAGTAGTCGCCTGTTGCTCCAGCAAAGGTGTAGTTACCTGCGTCCGTACCGGAGAGCGTGGCGCTGACCGATTCAATGCCGGTATAGCTACCAGCCTTGAGGTGACCGCTTGTGCTGGTGTTGCCGCTGGTGTTGACTGCCACGGCGCCGGTCGTGACAGAGTCCCCCGAGAGCACACCGCTCAAAGTAGCTGCGCCCGGCGTCAGAGCGGCGCCGTAGGCCGAACTGCCAGAGGCGATGGAGCCGGTGAGGGCGGCCTGACTGACGGTGTAGTTACCCGCGGCCCCGGCGAAAGTGTAGTTACCGGAATCCGTACCGGACAGCGCCGAGCTGACCGATTCAATGCCGGTATAGCTACCGGCCTTGAGGTGTCCGCTGGTGCTGGTGTTGCCGCTGGTGTTGATGGTCACCGCGCCGGTCGCGGCGGTGACTGAGTCACCCGGAAGCACGCCGTTCAAAGTGGCTGCGCCCGGCGTCAGAGCGGCGCCGTAGGCCGAACTGCCGGGGGCGACGGAGCCGGTGAGGGCGGCCTGACTGACCGAGTAGTTGCCCGTAGCCCCGGCAAAGGTGTAGTTGCCTGCATCCGCACCGGAGAGCGCCGCACTGACCGATTCAATGCCGGTGTAGCTACCGGCCTTGAGGTGACCGCTGGTGCTCGTGTTGCCGCTGGTGTTGAGCGTCACGGCACCGGGCGCGGTGGTGACAACGTCACCCGAGAGCACGCCGCTCAAAGTAGCTGCGCCTGGTACCAGTGTTGCGCCATAGACCGAAGTGCCGGTGGCGATGGAGCCGCTGAGCGGGAGTGGGCTGACCGAGTAGTTGCCCGTAGCCCCGGCAAAGGTGTAGTTGCCTGCATCCGCACCGGAGAGCGCCGCACTGACCGATTCAATGCCGGTGTAGCTACCG
>CAIYGK010000564.1 GCA_903925725.1 uncultured beta proteobacterium
ATTAGCTTCACCCGACATGATCAGGCTTTTTGAATGGCAGCAAGCAGCCGCTCACGACCGACAGCAAACGCTGCACTGAAGCCTTTGCAGCGCCCCCAAGATCCAGCGGTCCCAAAGCGTCCCAGGCCGGCAATGGGGTGTGGGTTCCCGCCGATTTCTGGGCATTTGACAGTATGAGGCGGGAGCCTACACCCCATTGCCGGCCATCACGACACAAGTCAGGCACGTTGCTTGCATGTCTGCAGCGCGTGCCGACAAAGTCAGCCGCACCCGACGAGGACTTCGCCATGAAAATTGCTGTTGCCGCCAAGGAAGACTGGAGTCAGGTCTGCGGTCATGCCGGCCAGACCCGCAACTGGCTGCTGTTTGACTGCCTGCCCGGCGCAGCATTACCAGCGCCGCAGCGTGTTGAACTGAGCAAGGAGCAGTTGCCGCACCACTTCCGGGACGATGGTCCTCATCCGCTGCATGGCGTGGAGATTGTGGTCGCCGCCAGCGCCGGTGACGGCTACCTGCGCCACATGCAAAAGTGGGGCGCCCAGGTTTTGCTGACTGGTGAGACCGATCCGCTCGTTGCCCTGCAAAAGATCCTTGCCGGCGAGGCCTTGGCCGATACGCGCTTTGACATCACGACCACCCTTTGCAAACTGCGCGACCTGTTCTCGCGACACTGACATGCAGACCCTGGCCACCACCCTTCACCAAGCCGCCGCCCAACACCCGGCTGCCTCCATGCCATGGCGCAGTCTGCAGCTTGAGGAACTGCTGGAACGGCCCGCCTCGGCGCTGGCCCTGGCCGACCCGTTGCGCCCGGTCTTTGCCAGCCTGCTAGTGGGACGCTCCATGAACGAAGGGGTGCTGCCCGCCAATCTGGGTCTGACGGCTGAGGCCTTCGGGCAACTGCTGAGTGATTACTTTCCCGGACCTGCCCTCAAACTGCAGGACGGCGAAGCCCAGGACCTCGAAGAATTGAGCGACATCCTGCATCTGCTGCTGGAATACCGCTGCGGCTTGCGGCCATCGGAACTCTGGATAGCGCAAATCGTGGCCTGGGGCTGCGCCGGGCGCGACCATCTCTGGCAGGATCTTGGGCTAGCCAACCGCGCCGAGCTCAGCGCGTTGATGAACACCGCCTTTCCGTCACTGGCTGCCTTGAACACCGGCGACATGAAGTGGAAGAAGTTCATCTACCGCCACTATTGCGCCAGGGAGGGCATCTACGTCTGCCCCGCGCCATCGTGCGGCGAATGCTCAGATTTCAGCAAGTGCTTCGCCCCTGAGCTGTAGAGCTTCGGTAAAGAGCGCGGCAAATTGTGCCAGCGGCATGGCGATGCGCTCAATGTTCTGCTCCTGCAGAAAACGCGCCTCCATGCGCGTGGGCTCCTGCGGCAACACGGCCCAGTGCTGGTCGCTGGAGCGCTTCATGATCTGGCGCGCAAAGCAGCGCGTGAGCTGGTCGTCAAAACGGCAACCCAGAAACAGAAAATGGCGCCCGCTGCGCCAGGCTTGCACGGCTGCCGGAATTGGTGTCTGGATGTCAATTTCGGTCAGCACCTCAACATAGTCGCTGTCGGAGACCAGGTAGTTGCCGGCCGGACCATGACTGCCTATGGGTTTGTAGAGAATCGGTTCACCGCCCTGGGGCAGTTCCGACAGCAGCGCTCCAGCGTCACTGTAAACACCGGTCCAATGCCCAAAGTGCTCGGCCTGCGACAAGCCCTGCACCTGCACCCAACTCCCCGGCTCACGTTCCTGTGACAGAGCTGCGGCCATGGTGTCGTCATACCAGCTGTCCACCCACAATCCGGTGCCGCTGGCGGCCAATGCCAGGTGCAGCGCTGAGGGTTTGGGGGTGCTGGCAAAGGCCGCGTTCATGAGTTGCACTACGGTCTTGCGGTGTTTGAAATTCTCGATGAACTGGGCCGCGGGCGTCAACCGCTTGCGCAGCTTGTGCGGCACGCTGACCTTGCTGGTCATGCGTTCGGCCAGCGCGACCGGGTCGGCAGGCAACTGGACGTCGTCGCACAGCGACAGCATGTCCGGACCCAGGTAGGGAATGAGGCTACCAATGGCCAGCTGACGGGCAAGTTTTTCGCACAGGGCTTGCATGTTCAGTCTCCCGACTCGCCCGGCACCGAGGACGCGATGCGGCGTGCCTCGACGGTGATCGGCAGTGGCGTGTCAACCGGCATGGCAGGCAAATCGAACTGCCAGCCATTGGCCAGCGTCACCAGCCCGCCCCACATGCCGGGCTCGGCCATCGTGGTGATGGG
>CAIYGK010000565.1 GCA_903925725.1 uncultured beta proteobacterium
CAACCAGTGGTGGATGCTGCACAACGCGGATGGCGCTTATGAAGCTGCAGGTATCCATGGTCAGATGGTTCACATCAACCCGGCAGCGGAGATGGTCGTCGTCAAGCTGGGATCGCACCCGGTCGCCAGCGCAGGCTTTACGCATGCCATGACGCTGAAAGCTTGGGCAGCGCTGGCGCAGGCCGTCAGGCAGTAGACAAGAACGCGCTAGCGCTGTTGCCGGATGTGGCGAGCCACGGCGGGCGTTACCAGGTGTGGCTGCTTGATCCACGAATAGTGATCAACCAGCTGACCCTCGGTGTCGGCCGGACTCCAGTGCCAGCGCACCGCCGTCTTTTGTGGCAGCTTGCCCATCAAGGCTTTGGCAGAGAGCTCGGGCGACCAGCGGTCGCCAGAAAAGGTCAGCGCCAGTACCGGGAGTTGCAGCGAGCGCAAGGCTTTTTCGTAATCAATCTTCGAACCTTTGATCCGGTAGTTTCCGGTCATGGCCAGATGGCTCCAGTCGTGCATCAGGCCGGCCGCTTCACGTCCGCCAAAATGCACTCTGGAACCCGGAAAATAGCCCAGCAGCGGGCATAGCACGCGTGACAGCATGACCAGCGAGCGAATCGCCAGCTTCAGCTTGTTGCTAAAGCAGGGCAGATGCACGCTGCCGCTGGCGATCAAGACCACACCGGCAATGCCTTCAGGATGGGCGGCCGCCCTGAGCAGGGACAGTTGCCCGCCCAGACTGTGGCCACCGAGCCAGATCGGTGCTTGCGGCAGGCGCTGCCGTACTGCTTCGATCAGTGCTGGCAAATCCAGCTCGATCAGATGGCGGTAGCCGAAGTCGCTCTCGCGGCCGGCCTGCACCGAACTGCTGGCAATGCCGCGCCAGTCCGGTGCGCACAGTTGGACGCCATGTTTGACCATCTCGCGGCCCAGGCGACCGTAGACGCGTGCCGGTGTTCCGAGCGCTGCCTGGAACAGCAGCACCGGCGCGGCCGGGTCGTCGGTCGGAAAAAGTGTTGCGTTGAAGCGGTGCTGGTCGCTGGTGGTGATCGTCAGGGTATGTGCTTCTGCCATGGTTCGTGACTGGATAATCAAATGATTGTCGCATCGGGGGCAAGGTCGGCGAGCGCACATCCATGACAATGTCGGACATGCAATCTTTCCTTCACCTCTGGCGCCGCCTTGTGCCGGCTTATGCCGCAGGTTATTTTCTGTCTTACGGCCTGCGTAGCGTCAATGCGGTGATTGCGCCGGAGTTGATTCGCGATCTGGGCATCACGAGTGCAGACATGGGCCTGCTGACTTCCGCTTATTTTCTGGCCTTCGGTCTGTTTCAGTTGCCGCTGGGCTTGTTACTGGACCGCTTTGGCCCGCGTCGGGTGGAGGCGGCTCTGCTGCTGGTGGCTGCCGCCGGTTGCGCCCTGTTTGGTTCCGGTCAGACGCTGACGACGCTGGTGCTGGGGCGCGCCCTGATTGGCCTGGGTGTCTCGTCCTGTTTGATGGCCAGCTTCAAAGCTTTCAGCCAATGGTTCCCCGTGGAGCGCTTACCGTCTCTGACAGCGACCATCATGGTCGCCGGTGGCCTGGGTGCGCTCTCAGCCAGTGTGCCGGTGGAAGCCGCTTTGCCGCTGCTGGGCTGGCGCGGCATGTTTTTCCTGTTTGCAGCACTGCTGGTGGCCAGTGCAGCCTTTCTCATGACGGTGCCGGACAAGACCGCACAGGCGCACAGCGAGCCGCTCGGACAGCAGATTCGCACGATGCTTGGCATCTTTGGCAAGCGGGTGTTCTGGCGTTTTGCCCCGCAGGGTTTCCTGTGCAGCGGCGGCTTCATGGCGATTCAGGGTTTGTGGGCCGTGCCCTGGCTGATGGAGGTCAATGACGCCGCGCGCGCCGATGCGGCCGGTGTGCTGTTTCTGCTGGGGCTGGCGATGTTGACAGGCTTCATCTTCGTTGCGACCTGCTCCAGATGGCTCTCCCGCCACGGCATCGCGCCCATGACGCTGCTGACAGTGGGCATCGGCATGGGTCTGCTGGTGGAGGCAGCAATCATCGCGGATCTGGCGCGGCCAAGCTGGCTCTGGCCATTGCTCGGACTCTCGTTCAGTCTGAGCAACATTGCTTATTCGCAACTCAGCGCGAAATTTCCTGTTGAATTGTCGGGGCGCGTCAACACGGCGCTCAACCTGCTGGTCTTTGTCGGCGCCTTCGGTCTGCAGTGGGGCATTGGTGCCATGGTTGACGCACTGTCGGGTGGCGGTGCGGATCGTGCGCAAGCGTTTCGGATCACCTTCAGTGTGCTGCTGGTGGTGCAGGTGCTGGCCTTTGGCTGGTTCTTGCGGCC
>CAIYGK010000566.1 GCA_903925725.1 uncultured beta proteobacterium
CGCTGGCAACGCACTATCATGCCGATGTTGGCAAATTGATCCTGCTGGGTTTGGTGGTACTGCATGTTGGAACCATCTTTTTCTACCGCATCAGGAAAGGAGAAAATCTGGTGCGGCCGATGATTCTCGGTGACAAGGAGACGTCGGTGAGGACGACGAGTTCTCGTGATGATGCTAAGTCGCGCTTGCTGGCAGCGGCACTGTTTCTGGTTTGTGCGGCGCTGGTCGCCTGCATGGTGCAATCGGCGTGACCGGCCCCCAGCCCTATTTCATGACACCGGGTTCTGCCGGGGAGCTGGATGCCCTGCGCGGACTGTTTCGCGAGTACGCCGATGGACTCAATGTCGATCTTTGCTTTCAGGACTTCGCGTCGGAGTTGGCATCACTGCCAGGTGATTACGCGCAACCACGCGGCAAGCTCCTGATGGCGCTACTTGACGGCGCAGCGGTGGCCTGCTGCGCGATTCGTCCGCTCGACCATGTTGACTATCCGAACGCCTGTGAGATGAAACGGCTCTATGTGCGCCCAGGTTTTCGCTCGACCGGGATAGGCCGCCAACTGGTTGAATCCATGCTGGAGTTCGCCGCACTGGCAGGCTATGACTGCGTGCTGCTGGACACGCTGCATGATATGCAGAGCGCACGAGCGCTCTACCATAAACTGGGTTTCGAAGAAATACTTCCCTACTATCACAACCCGATAGCAGGTGCGCACTACCTGATGGCCAAACTGAAAACGCCCTGAGGTCTTCAGGGCGTCATGAGGGTCGCTGGAGTACCTTCAGCCTTTGGCTTGCGATAACAGAGTAGCAGCGTCGCTGACTTCAAATTTTCCCGGACCTTCAATATTCAATGACGCCACCTTACCGTCCTTGACCAACATTGAATAGCGATTGCTGCGCAGACCAAGACCCTTGCCGGTCAAGTCCAGTGTCAAGCCAGTCGCCTTGGCAAAAGCTGCATCGCCATCGGCCAGCATGCGCACCTTGCCCGCCGATTTCTGATCGCGCGCCCAGGCACCCATGACAAAAGCATCATTCACGCTGACGCACCAGATCTCGTCAACCCCGGCGGCTTTCAGTTCTGCCTGCTTTTCCATGTAGCCCGGCACGTGCTTGGCCGAGCAGGTTGGGGTAAATGCACCAGGCAGCCCAAACAGTGCGATTGTTTTGCCTGCCGTTGCCTTGGTCACATCAACCGGGTTCGGACCCAGACTGCAACCACCACCCTCAACTTCGGAAAACTCCATCAATGTGGATGCTGGAAGACTATCGCCCACTTTAATCATTTACTACTCCTGAAACAGTTGACTGAACAATGAAGAACGGCTCACATTGTGAGCCGTTTCACGAAAACCTGCAGTCCAACGACTGCAAAGGCTTAAACCGCTGCGGCCTTTTGGACCAAACGGGTGGCGACCCAGTTCTTGGTCTTGGAGATCGGTCTGCTTTCCGCAATCTCGATGATGTCACCCAGCTTGTACTCGCTCTTTTCGTCGTGTGCGTGGTACTTGCTCGACTTGCCGACGATCTTGCCGTAAAGCTCGTGCTTGACCCGACGTTCAATCAATACGGTAACCGTCTTGGCGCGCTTGTCGCTGACCACCTTGCCAATCAAGGTACGCTTGAGGGATTTTTTAGCTTCCGTCATTTATAGCTCCTTATTTGGCGGATTTTTCAGCGCTTTGCTTTTCGACAAGAATGGTCTTGGCGCGAGCAATATCGCGGCGCGTTGAGCGCAGCGTAGCGGTGTTATTGAGTTGTTGCGTGGCCTTTTGCATCCGCAGACCAAAGTGAGCCTTTTGCAGCTCCTTGACTTCCGCTTGCAGTCCAGCCACGTCTTTTTGGCGTAATTCAGTAGTTTTCATAGCTTCTTCTCCTGATTACTGGCCAATCATGCGAGCCACAAAAGTGGTTCGCAACGGCAGTTTCGCAGCCGCCAGACGAAAGGCTTCACGAGCCAGTTCTTCAGGCACACCGACGATTTCAAAAACGATCTTGCCAGGCTGAATTTCAGCCACGTAATACTCTGGATTGCCCTTGCCGTTACCCATACGCACTTCAGCGGGCTTTTGGGATATTGGCTTGTCGGGGAAGACCCGAATCCAGATGCGGCCACCCCGTTTAACGTGACGGGAAATGGCACGGCGTGCGGCTTCGATCTGACGGGCCGTCAAACGCCCCCGGTCTACACACTTCAGGCCAAAATCACCAAATGCTACCGAGCTGCCTCGGGTCGCAATGCCGGTGTTACGGCCTTTTTGCTCTTTGCGGTATTTGCGACGAGCGGGTTGCAACATAATTATTCTCCTTTGCCGTCAGCTGCTGCAGCTGGCGCGGCTACCTTGCGGACGCGCTTAACGGCGGGTTTGTTTGCA
>CAIYGK010000567.1 GCA_903925725.1 uncultured beta proteobacterium
ATACCGCGCTTTCGTTCGTGATCGTGATCGGTTCGATCGGCGCGCTGTTCCTGGGGATCCTGGGCATCGTCCAGAACGACATCAAGCGCGTCGTGGCGTATTCCACGCTGTCGCAACTGGGCTACATGACAGTGGCCCTGGGTGCCTCGGCTTACTCAGTGGCGGTGTTTCACCTGATGACGCATGCCTTCTTCAAGGCGCTGCTGTTCCTGGCCGCTGGCTCGGTGATCATGGGCGTGCATCACAACCAGGATATCCGCTGGATGGGCGGATTGCGCAAGTACATGCCGATCACCTGGATTACTTCGCTGCTGGGTTCACTGGCCTTGATCGGCACACCGCTGTTCGCCGGCTTTTATTCAAAGGACAGCATCATTGAAGCGGTTCACGAGAGCCATTTGCCGGGTTCCGGTTTCGCTTCGTTTGCCGTGCTGGCTGGCGTGTTCATAACCGCGTTCTACTCGTTCCGTATGTATTTTCTCGTGTTCCACGGCAAGGAGCGTTTTGACCAGAACCCGGACGCGCACCATGGTCATGGCCACGGCCACCACAATGAGCCACAGCACCCGCATGAGTCGCCCTGGGTGGTCACGGTGCCGCTGGTCCTGCTCGCCATTCCCTCCGTGGTGATCGGTTTCATGACCATTGAGCCCATGCTGTTTGGCGAGTTCTTCAAAGGCTCGATCTTCATCAATGGAGAAAAGCATCAGGCGCTGGAGGAAATGGCCAAAGCATTCCATGGCCCTGTGCAAATGGCATGGCACGCGCTGACCACACTGCCATTCTGGCTGGCGCTGGCGGGTGTTGCGACCTCCTACTACATGTACATGGTCAATCCGGCATTGCCGACCGCCATCAAGAAGGCCGTGATGCCTGTTTACACACTGCTTGAGAACAAGTACTACCTTGACTGGTTCAACGAGAACGTGCTGGCGCGCGGCGCCAGAGCCATTGGCACTGGCTTGTGGAAGGGTGGCGACGAGTATGTGATTGATGGCGGACTGGTGAATGGCTCCTGGAAATTGGTGGATTGGGTGTCCGGCACGGTGCGTCGGGTGCAGACGGGTTACTTGTACCACTACGCGCTGGGCATGATCCTGGGTGTTTTTGTGCTGATGACTTATTTCGTATGGCTGAAATGATGGCATGGCGGGACAGCTTGAAGTCGCGCATGCGGCCAGCTCTGTACTCCACTGATTAGGAACAAGAAAAATGGGATTGTTGAGCCTGGCTATTTGGACACCAATTGCTTTTGGTGTTGTGCTGCTGGCGTTGGGTCGTGACGATCAGGCGCGCTCCGTGCGCTGGGTCGCATTGATTGGTGCGATCGCCAGTTTCCTGGTGACGCTGCCGCTGTATGACGGATTCAAACTCGGCACGGCTGCCATGCAGTTTGTTGAAAAGGCCCCCTGGATTGCCCGCTTCAATGTCAACTACCACCTCGGCGTCGACGGTATATCGCTCTGGTTTGTGCTGCTTACAGCCTTCATCAATGTCGTGATCGTGATTGCGGGTTGGGAGGTCATTACCAAGCGCGTGAACCAGTACATGGGCGCTTTCCTGATCCTCAGCGGCTTGATGATAGGCGTCTTCTGTGCGATCGATGGCATGTTGTTTTACGTGTTCTTTGAGGCCACACTGATTCCGATGTACCTGATCATCGGTATCTGGGGTGGTCCGAACAAGATTTACGCAGCCTTCAAGTTCTTCCTCTACACCTTGCTGGGCTCGCTGCTGATGCTGGTTGCCCTGATCTTTTTGTACACCAAGGCTGGCGGAAGCTTTGATCTGGCGCTGTGGCACAAAATGCCGCTCAGCGGCACGACACAGACACTGTTGTTCTTTGCCTTCTTCGCCGCCTTTGCCGTGAAAGTGCCAATGTGGCCAGTCCATACGTGGTTGCCCGATGTGCACGTCGAGGCACCCACCGGCGGCTCGGCTGTGTTGGCTGCCATCATGCTCAAACTCGGTGCCTATGGTTTTCTGCGCTTTTCGCTGCCGATTGCGCCGGACGCCGCACGTGAATGGGCCTGGCTGATGATCGCCTTGTCGCTGATCGCCGTCGTGTATGTTGGTCTGGTGGCCATGGTGCAGAAGGACATGAAGAAACTGGTTGCCTACTCTTCGGTGGCACACATGGGTTTTGTGACACTGGGATTCTTCATCTTCAACGGCTTGGGCGTCTCGGGGGGCATCGTGCAGATGATTTCGCACGGCTTTGTGTCGGCCGCCATGTTCCTCTCCATCGGTGTCCTGTACGACCGCGTGCACTCACGTGAAATCGCCGCCTATGGTG
>CAIYGK010000568.1 GCA_903925725.1 uncultured beta proteobacterium
ATTCCGATACCATGGGCTTTACCTTGTCGGAACTGCACCGACTCAGCCAACTGGTTCTGGGGCACCGTGGCAAATTGCGCAAGCTTGATGTCGACTTTGAAAATGAGGAGTTCGTCGAACAGCTAATGGCCTTGCGCTTGGCGGTTATCTTGTGCCACGCGCGACGCGACCCCGATTTGGCTGGTCTGCAACTATCACGAGCAATCGACGCGGAAAAGACTTTCGCGTTCAGTTGCCGCCCAAAATGGGCTCAGGGCTTCCCGCAAACCGCCCATCTGCTGCGCGAGGAAGTGCTGGCGTGGCAAAAGACTCCCTGGACTCTGGCCCTGAGCGGCTGCTGAAGTCAGTTCCGCTGCAACGTGGCAATGGCAGCATTGATTTTTTGGGTATGAAAGGTATAAACTATATACCTCGTTAATTTAGAGGAAATCTACATGGTTACATCAGAAAAAGCATCGTCTCCTGTGGCGTCGACCAAGGTAGCGGTAGCGGCTCCTGTCAAGGTTGCGGCACCCGTCAAAACCGCAGTTCCCGCAAAGAAGCCAGCAGCCAAAGCGGTCGCAAAAAAAGTTATCAGAAAGCCCGCACCCAAGGCCAAGCCTGTGGCCAAAGTCGTTGCAAAACCTTTGCCAAAAGCGGTGATCAAGCCGGCGCCTGTCCAGGCCGATGTCGCCAAACCTGTCAAAGTTGCCAAGCCGGTCAAGGACAAGAAGCCAAAGCTGGTACGCGACAGTTTCACCGTTCCGAAGGCCGAATACAACGTGCTGGACATACTCAAGTTGCGCGCCGGCAAGCTCGGCAGCCCCGCTAAAAAGAGCGAACTGCTGCGCGCCGGCATCAAGGCGCTGGCCGCCATGACCGACAGCGCTTATCTGGCGGCACTCAAAGCCGTTCCGGCCGTGAAGACCGGCCGTCCCACCTCCAAGTAGGCTAGGCTGACACCAGCCCTTCGGCAATCGGCCGCCGGAACACCAGCCAGGCCGGCAGCATGGCCACCAGGGCACCCAGCAGCACCAGCGCCGCCACCAGCAGCGCTTCTGCTGCGCCCAGCCGCACTGGCATCGCAAAGCCGACCTGGGACTGAAGCCAGTGCGATAGCGCGTTGGCTCCGATCCAGCCCAGGGTCGAACCGATCAATGCGCCGCAGACAATCAGCAGCAGCACTTCAATCCAGACCACGCTGAACACATAGAGGCGACTCGCACCGATGGCGCGCAGCACGGCAAACTGACGTTGCCGTGCCAGGAAGCCAACCAACAGCGCCATCAGCACCGCCGAGACGACCAGCACCTGCGTCATGATGGCAAGCACCGACATCAGATCGCGCACGTTTCCCAGCGTGAGATAGAGGTCGTTCAGGACTTCTGCTGGAAAAAGTGCGAGGCTGCGTGACGTGCGGAACTGGCCACGCAAGCGGTAAGCTGCTGCAACTGATTCGGGTTTGATGGCAATGGCCGGGACACCGGCGAGCGCGCTCGCATCCCACGGGGGACCAAGCTGCGCACTGCCGCTTGCGTGCCCGATCGGCAAGCCATGAACTTGCCAGACATCTTCCACCGGAACCAGAATCGCCGAATCCCAAATGTTGTTCCGTGCCGGCAGGCGTCCCACCACCGTGTAATGGATGGCTTCATGCGCCGCGTCCGGCGCTGCAGCTTCATCGTCGTGGACAACGTGCCGTCCGTGCGCCGGAGTGAAGACGGCACCCATCGCCAGGTCAACGCCAGCGCCTACCACCGCTTCGCCGCGCGACTGAAAAAGTCGCCCCTGCGTTGGCGTCAGGGTTGCGCCACGACTGGCGAAATCGGCGATGGTGCCGATGATGGGATGCCCCTGCCAACTGTCGCCGAAGGCAATCGGCGCCGCGTACTTGACGCCGGCAGCGCCACTGGCTTGGAGCAGCAGATCCGCGTCAAGCATGGGAATCGCCTGCGCGCGCAGATAGACCGCCGTCAACACCAACTGCGTGCTGCTGCCGGGAGCGCCAAGCAAGAGGTCAAAATCATCGGCAGCGCGTGCGCTCCCCTGACGCAAGGCGCGTTCCTGCGAAATCACCGCGACGCCCGTCGCCACAGAAATTGCGATCAGCAGCACGGTCACTGCTGCCAGCAAGCGACTGCGGCGCAGGTCCGCTCGAACCAGGGGCAATGGATTGAAGCGCATCATGGGAAGTCAGCGCTCGCCTGCAGCGATCCGTGTTGCAGCGACAGGCAGCGGTCCATACGCTTTAGCAGTTCAGGTTCGTGCGAAATCACAATCAGCGTAGCACCTTGCCCTCGCACCATTTCGACCAGCAGATCGCCGATCTGGCGCCGGTGATCTGGGTCCAGGCTGGCTGTTGGTTCATCGGCCATCACGATGGCCGGCTCAAGCAGCAGTGCCCGGGCCAATGCAACCCTTTGACGTTCGCCGCGCGAAAGCAAGGCGGCAAGTCGGTCCATTGCCGCAATACCGACGGCCGACAACAGTTCGCGCGCACGCTGACGTACAGATGCCGACGGTTGCCAGCGATTGAAATGGGCCGGCAACAAAACATTCTCCAGAGCACTGAGTCCGTCCACCAGATGGAAGTCCTGAAATACCAGTCCTACATTGCAAAGACGCCAGCGCGCCTGTGCATCACCAGACAACGCACAGATGTCTACACCACCCCAGCGGATAGCTCCAGCGGTCGGCTTGGCGATCCCTGCCAGGCAATGGAACAGCGTGGTCTTGCCGGCGCCCGATACGCCACTGACACCCAAACTGCTGCTGGTTGAAAGGTCAATGGCCGCAATGTCCAGGAGTGCCCGCTCCTGCCCTGCATACCGCATTATCAGATCGCGAACCTGCAGTTCCCCCCTGACGCTCACAGCTTGCGCACTTCCGCATTGACGATACGAACCTGACTTACAAAGCCGGTCTCGGGATCGGTCCAGGAGCCCATTTCGAGTTTGCCCACAACCTCAATGCGCTGCGAGAAGTTCAGCGGACCCAGCGTTGAGCTGAGGTAGATGACAACTATGTCCGACGGCCACTGTGCATCGGACGAGCAGAATGGGCAGACCGCGACTGGCTCACGCGTCAGAACAAAGAACTTGCTCTCGGGTTTGAGGGGCGGCGCCATGTAACCGCGCATCCGGACCTCCCTGCCTTTGAGCAACTTGGCCCTTTCCGAATACTGTGTACCCAGCACGCCGACCGACTTGTAGAGCGACTCGAAACTTAGCAAGGTATCCAGGCTGATGTTGTCCGCGGCTTGAACTGCGCTCATCCAGAGAAGCAAAGCTGAAAGAAAAAAAGTCCGGCGAAGCGATCCGCCGGACTGAAGACCGATCAAGGACATTACTGCTTCTTGTCGGCTTTGGCTGCCCCAAGCTGCGGCGGCGCCAATGCCAAGGCCTCCGCCATAATCCGGAACAACTCTGTGTTTTCCATCTGCCCATGCACTCTTTCTGCGCCCGGACCGGTGGCAGTCAAGATGACGTCGTCGCCAGAGTGGACACCACTGTTGGAACCGCGTGCGCCCTTGTTCGGCAGATTACCTTCGCGCAGCACGGCGCCGGGCACGCTCTTGTACTTCTCGTTGGCTACCATGACGCCATCGGCATTGCGAAGGGTCGGCACAAACTCTCCATCCATGAACGGACGGAAGGTATCGTAGTGGTCCGGGTAAGCGCCAAAGGTCAGGCGCAGCCGGCGTGACACATCCACCTTGTTCGGATAGCCTTCAGCATCGGGCGCAGGATAGTTCGGGAAACCCGCTTCTGCATAGGTACCGACCTTGTTGCGCATCTCGGCGCCCGGTTCGTCGTCGTTGACGGTACCGATGACGCTGACGGCGTGCGAGTGATCGGCAGTGACCAGGATCAGCGTGTTGTTGCCGTTCGCCTTGGCCCAGTCCTTGGCCTGTCTGACCGCGCTGTCGAGCATGATGGTGTCGTAAATCGAGCGCTCCGGGTCCAGCGAGTGCGAGTACTTGTCGATGCGCGC
>CAIYGK010000569.1 GCA_903925725.1 uncultured beta proteobacterium
AGCACGGTGCCGTTCACGTCCAGTGTGATGAGGTCGATATCCCCCAACTTCACGCGTACTTTGGCTGCACGGGGCAGCCCTTGCGCTCCCATCACGGGCAATACCAGCGGGATGTCGTCGGCGCGCACCAGGTTCTCTTTGAACAGGCTGGCCACCAGTTCGGTGGTGTTGTTTTGCTGCAGGTAGCGCAGAGTCCAGAAGCGCTCCATGCCATTCTGGTAACCGTTGTAGGCACTGTAGGCGGCATCGAACGACGAGATGATGGAAAACAGGTCGGCGTCTTTGGGCTTGAACGGTGCTACCAGCGCTGCCGTCTTGCCGTGGCGCGCGCAGGCAATGATCTGCCATTGATTGACCAAATCGGTATAGCGGCGCAATGGTGAGGTGCTCCAGGCGTAACTCGGTACGCCAATGCCTGCATGGGGCAGGGCGCGCGTACCCATGCGAACCTTGACGCCCGGTGCCAATGAGGCTTGGCTGCGGTAAATACCGGGTACACCCATTTCGGCCATCCAACTGCCCCAGGTGCTGTTGGCCAGAATCATGGCCTCGGCCACGATCAGGTCGAGTGGAGCGCCACGCATGCGGGTGCTGATTTCCACGATCTCGTCGCCAGTCGGCTCAGTGCCCGCCAACGAGGGATCGGCACGACGCAGACGGAAGTTGTAGTCCGGCCGGTTAAAGGTTTCGGGCTTGCCGCGCACCACTTCGCGTTTGGACTTCAGGTCACGGGCCAGGCGGTGCAAAAAGGCCAATTGCACGCGCAAGCCGGTAAGTTCCTCGGGCTCACTGTCGTGGTTGAAGGTCGGGTCCTGCAGCCAGGCTTCTGTGACCACGGCGTCAAGCTGATCGTGGCGCAGGTTGTTCACGATGGGCACTTGCTCCAGTTTGGTTTCGCTGGCCTTGATCTCCAGTGTGGCTTCGTCTAGCGTCACGTAGAGTGATACGGCTGGGCAATCGCGACCGGCCTGCAAGGTGTAGCTCTGCACCACATCGTCGGGCAGCATAGTGACCTTGTAGCCCGGCATGTAAACGGTAGAAAGGCGAGCGCGGCCCAGCACATCCACGGGGCTGCCCGGCTGTATGGCCAAGCCTGGGGCGGCAATGTGAATGCCTAGCGTGACCGTGCCACTGCCCAGGCCTTGCACGGATAAGGCATCGTCAATTTCAGTGGTCTGTGAGTCGTCAATTGAAAAGGCCTGCGCGGTGGACAGCGGCAGCGTGTCGACAATCGGTGGCGCTGTGATGGCGGGAAATCCGGTGCCCTTGGGGAAGTTTTCCAGCAGGAAGCGCTTCCAGTGAAACAAATAGGGCGAGTGGATGGCGCCGGACTTTTGCAGCAGTTCCAGCGGTGCGGTGTGGGTCGCACGCGATGCCTCGACCACGGCCTTGTATTCGGGCGCGTTTTTGTCGGGCTTGAACAGGATCTTGTAGAGCTGATCCTTGATGGCCTGGGGGCAATTGCCCTGTCCCAGTTCCTGGGCCCAGACGCCGATTTGCTCGGCAAGCAGGCGCTTCTTTTCTATGGCGGCCAGCGCTTGGGCAATGATCTCGGCCGGAGCCCGCTTGAAGCGGCCCTTGCCGGCGCGGCGGAAGTAATGCGGCGCCTCAAACAGCTTGAACAGCATGCCGGACTGTTGCTCCAGCGTGGCATTGTCCGAAAAGTAGTCGCGCGCCAGGTCGGCAAAGCCGAATTCCTCTTCGGGCGCAAATTCCCAGGCCATTTCCAGCTCGATGGTTTCGGCGCAAGCTTGTGCGGCCTGCACAAAGGCTGCGGGCGCTGGCTTCTCGAACTTGATCAGCATGTTGCTGGTTTTGACTTTGACGCGCTTGCCGCTATCCAACTCCACCTGTGCAGAGGCGTCCGCCTCCGACAGCACCCGACCGGCCATGAATTTTCCGGCTTCTTCAAACAATAAAAACATGGGGGGATTGTCC
>CAIYGK010000570.1 GCA_903925725.1 uncultured beta proteobacterium
ACCAGCCTTGTTTAATCAGTATGACCTGATTGATCTGCGTACCCACAACGGCGTTCAGATATTACTACCCGGTTTGACTGGCTGGGCCCAGATTAACGGCCGTGATGAACTGCCGATTGAGCAAAAAGTGGCTTTGGATGTCGAATATCTCAAGAAGAGATCACTCTGGTTTGATGTTCAAATTATCTTCCTGACGATACGCAAAGTGATTATGCGCGATAATGTGACTCACTAAATAAGGGCAAGACCTGGTAACTGCCGGGCGTTCGGGGAGTATTGCTTTAACAGGAACCAGTATTGCATATGAGTAATTTAATCGAAATTCAAAATCAAATAGAAAAACTGCAGAAGCAGGCGACTGAAATCAAGACCCGCGAATTCGCCATAACGGTGCAGGATATTCTCGCCAAGATGCAGGCTTTTGGTATTACCTTGAAGGATTTGCAGGTCGGCAAGGTCCGCTCAACCAAAGGCAAGGCTAAAGTTGCCAAGGTAGGCAAGACCGCGTCAGGCAAGGCCAACAAGAGAGAAAAGCCTGCTTCCGTCGTTGCCGCGAAGTATCGTGGACCCAATGGCGAAACCTGGAGTGGCCGTGGATTGACACCACGCTGGCTGGCGGCGTTACTGGCACAGGGCAAGACGAAAGACGACTTTGCCGTCCAGAACTGAATACGACAATGACTGACGTCAGCAAGATTCCCCCGCGCGACAAGGCCGAAATACTGGCGCAGGCACTGCCCTACATTCGCAAGTTTCATGGCAAGACCATGGTCATCAAGTATGGCGGCAATGCCATGACAGACCCGGTATTGCAGGCAGACTTTGCCGAAGATGTGGTTCTGCTCAAACTGGTTGGCATCAATCCCGTGGTGGTGCACGGTGGCGGGCCTCAGATTGAGACCGCCCTCAAGCGCTTGGGGAAGAAGGGCGAGTTTATACAGGGTATGCGTGTTACAGACGCCGAAACCATGGAAGTGGTCGAGTGGGTTCTGGCCGGCGAGGTGCAACAGGACATTGTTGGATTGGTCAATCAGGCCGGCGGCAAGGCGGTTGGCCTGACCGGGCGTGACGGCGGCATGATTCGCGCGCAGAAACTCAAAATGGTCGACAACCAGGACCCCAGCAAAGAACACGATGTGGGTCAGGTGGGAGATATCGTGAGCATCGATCCGAGCGTGGTCAAGGCACTCCAGGATGATGCCTTCATTCCCGTCATCAGTCCGATCGGATTTGGTGAGGACAACGAGAGTTACAACATCAATGCCGATGTGGTTGCCGCCAAACTGGCGACAGTCCTGAAGGCAGAGAAACTGATCATGCTGACCAACATCAGCGGTGTTCTGGACAAGGCGGGAAATTTGCTGACCAACCTCAGCGCGCGCCAGATCGATGATCTGTTTCTTGATGGCACTATCAGTGGCGGCATGCTTCCCAAAATCAGTGGAGCGCTGGATGCAGCCAAGAGCGGCGTGAATTCCGTACACATCGTTGATGGTCGGGTGCCGCATGTCCTGTTGCTTGAAATTTTGACTGATCAGGCCTTTGGCACCATGATCCGCTCCCATTAGCGCTGCCCCCGCGAAAACCCTTGGCTCTCCTGTGCGAGAATGAATTTATCATCCCGCCCTGAGTACCATGTCTGACCTTGAATCCTCCGCAACGAGCCCTCTTGACACCGCCTCGGTAAAGCAGGTGGCCGCTGTGGTTCGCAAGCGACCGCGCCCGGGCGAGCGTCGGGTGCAAATCCTGCAGACGCTGGCAAGCATGCTGGAGCACTCTGGCACAGAGCGCATTACGACGGCTGCCCTGGCGGCGCGTCTGGACGTCAGCGAGGCTGCGTTGTATCGCCACTTTGCCAGCAAGGCACAGATGTTCGAGGGCCTGATCGACTTTATCGAGCAGACTGTGTTCTCGCTGGTCAACCAGATTGTTGAGCGTGAGAGCGTGTCCAACACGGCTGACGTCGCGCCAGATGCCCAGAGTGGGGCACGTCAAGCGGCCAAGATCATCATCATGCTGATTCAGTTTGCCGAGAAAAATCCGGGTATGACCCGCGTCATGGTGGGCGATGCACTGGTATTTGAGAACGAGCGTTTGCAACAGCGAATGAACCAGTTCTTTGACAAGATCGAGGCGGCGCTGAGACAGAGTTTGCGCGGCGTCGCCGATGTCAGCGGCTCGGCTACGCCAAGCGTCGATACGCAGGTGCGTGCGGCAGTATTAAGCGCCTTCCTGGTTGGGCGTTTGCAACGCTTTGCGCGATCCGGCTTCAAGCGCAGACCCTCGGAGCACCTGGAGCCCAGTCTGGCACTGATGCTCTGACCTTTTGCGCAGCGGACCGCAGTTCTGTGCGGGTAAACCCCCGCTTTCCTTAGAAAATTCGCTCTAGATGTGGCGCTCAGACATGCTGAGGTCACGAAACTGTTGCAAAATAGAACGATCGTTCGTTTTTGTCTTGCCGCATGACCACTTCCAAATCCGCGCTCCGGGCTTCGCCTGGCAAAGCCCGCACCGACTCAGGTGCCGGGCGCGTCATGCAAAAGGGCCAGCAAACCAAGCAGGCGATCGTCGAGGCCGCACTCGGGCTGGCAGCTCAAATCGGGCTTGAAGGCTTGAGCATCGGCGCTTTGGCTGAAGTAGCGCAGATGAGCAAGTCAGGCGTCTTCGCCCATTTTGGATCGCGTGAAGAACTGCAGATTTCTGTCATTCGAGAGTATTACGCACGCTTTTCCGATGAAGTGTTCTTTCCAGCCATGGACGAAGCGCGCGGCTTGCCAAGAGTGCGCGCACTTTTTGCCAACTGGATGAAGCGGGTTGCTGTCGAACTCCAGTCCGGATGCATCTTTATCAGCGGCGCGGTTGAATTTGATGATCGTCCGGGACCTGTGCGAGATGCTCTGGCCAGCTCGGTAAAAACCTGGCTCGCTGCTCTTTACCGTGCGGTGGTTCAAGCCAAAGTGGAGGGCCAACTCAACGAGACTGCCGACGAAGAGCAGATGGCTTTTGAGATCCACGGACTGATCCTGGCTTTGCATTACGAGGCAAGGTTTCTAAACAATCCAGATTCCATCAAGCACGCCAACAAAGGCTTTGAAAACATCCTGGCACGATACGGAAAGAACAAGTCCGCAGTGCCAGTTCCTTCCCCAAATCGAACCTAGCTTCAAAGGAGTAACGCCATGCCTTCATATACGCCGCCTCTGCGCGACATGCAATTTGTGATGCACGAAGTGTTCAACGTGGTCGACGATTTCAAGCAGATGCCCAAACATGCTGACATCGATGCCGATACCATCAACGCGGTGCTCGAAGAGGGCGGGAAATTTGCCGCCGAAGTCATCTTTCCGCTTAATGTCAGCGGTGACACCGAAGGGTGTTCCATTGACCAGGCCAGCCACGCCGTGACCACGCCAAAAGGCTTCAAGGAGGCTTATGCCCAATACATCGAGGCTGGTTGGGCTGCCCTGGCCTGCGAACCGGAGTTTGGTGGGCAGGGGCTGCCGTTGGTAGTGAACCAGTGTTTTTACGAGATGCTCAACAGCGCCAACCAGGCATGGACCATGTATCCTGGCCTGACTCACGGAGCCTACGCGTCCCTGATCACGCACGGCACCGAGGAGCAGAAGCAGACCTATCTGCACAAGATGACCAGTGGCGAATGGACCGGCACCATGTGTTTGACTGAGGCGCACTGCGGGACGGATCTGGGCCTGATGCGTACCAAGGCGGAGCCGCAAGCGGACGGCACCTACAAGCTCACCGGCAACAAGATTTTCATCAGCGCCGGTGAACAGGACATGACAGCCAACATCATCCATCTGGTGTTGGCGCGGCTGGCCGATGCACCTCCCGGCATCAAGGGTGTCAGTCTGTTCATCGTGCCCAAGTTCCTGGTCAACAAGGACGGTTCCCTGGGCGCGCGTAACGGCATTTACTGTGGCGGCCTGGAGCACAAAATGGGCATCCATGGCAATTCGACCGCACAGATCGTTCTTGACGGCGCCATTGGCACCATGGTTGGTCAGGCCAACAAGGGCATGAATGGCATGTTTGTCATGATGAATGCGGCGCGTTTGGGCGTTGGTAATCAGTCCCTCGGCTTGACCGAAGTGGCTTACCAGAATGCGCTGGTCTATGCCAAGGACCGCATCCAGATGCGCTCACTGACCGGTCCCAAGGCCAAGGACAAACCGGCTGACCCCATCATCGTGCATCCCGACGTGCGCAAGATGCTACTCACCGCCAAGGCTTACGCCGAGGGGGGCCGCGCCCTGATGTGCTTTAGCTCGATGCTGCTTGAAAAGGAACATAACCACCCGGATGAGAAGGTGCGCAAGGACTCGGGCGAACTCCTGGCCATGCTGACGCCTATCGTCAAGGCTTTCCTGACCGACAACGGCTGGACCTCGACTTCGGCTTGTCTGCAGGTCTTCGGTGGCCACGGTTTCATCAAGGAATGGGGTATGGAGCAGTTCGTCCGCGATGCCCGCATCAACATGATTTACGAGGGCACCAACACCGTCCAGTCGCTGGACTTGCTGGGACGCAAGATCCTCGGCAACAACGGTGCCACGCTACGCAAGTTTGGCAAGATGGTCGCCAAACTGGTGGAAGAAGAAGGCGTCAACGAGAAAATGGCCGAATTCATCACGCCCATTGCCGTGCTGGGAGAGCAGATGACCAAGTTCACCACCGAGATCGGTTTCAAGGGTTTCCAGAATCCCGACGAAGTCGGAGCCGCTGCGGTGGATTACCTGCGTGTTGCCGGGCACCTGGTCTTCGGCTACTTCTGGGCGCGCATGGCACAAGTGGCCCTGCGCCAGATTGCCTCCGGCAATACCGATCAGTTCTATCTGGCAAAACTGCAGACAGCGCGCTTCTATTTCGCCAAATTGTTCCCGGAAACGGCTACATTGATGCGTACCGCAAGGGCTGGCAGCAAGGTGCTGATGGATACCGACGCGGCATTTGCGTAAAGCGTTTTTTCGTTCGTTCAACTACAAAGAGGAGATCACTATGTTTCGTTTCATCATTGCACTTTCAATCAGCATCCTGTCGGCCTCTGCCATGGCACAGATGACGCCGGTCGGCCTCTGGAAAACCATCGATGACGATGGCAAGACCGAGAAATCACTGGTTCGCATCACGGAAAAGGGCGGCGTGCTGTCTGGCGTGGTCGAGAAGATTTTTGACGCGGCCAAGCAGGATTCCAAATGCGACCAGTGCAGCGACGAACGCAAGGACAAACTGGTTTTGGGCATGACCATCATTCGCAATGTCCGTCAAGATGCAGACGACAAGGGATTGTGGATCGGTGGCGAGATTCTGGATCCGAACAATGGCAAGACCTACAAGACCAGATTGAAGCCGGTTGAAGGTGGCAAGACGCTTGAGATGCGGGGTTATATCGGGTTTCTCTACCGCACGCAGGTCTGGCATCGCGTTGAGTGACACGTGTTCCGGGCTTGTCCGGGGCGGTGAGAGAAAAACAGCTTAGGAGTATTTTGTGAGTCGATTCCAAGTCCGTAAAGTTGCTGTACTGGGTGCCGGCGTGATGGGTGCGCAGATTGCGGCGCACCTGGTCAACGTCAAGGTACCGGTCATCCTGTTTGACCTGCCAGCCAGGGAGGGCCCGAAGAACGGCATCGTCTCAAGGGCCGTCGATGGTTTAAAGAAGCTCAAACCCGCGCCGCTGGGTGTCGCGGCCGATTCTGCCCTGATAGTCCAGGCCAACTATGAGGAACACCTGGAACTGCTCAAGGACTGCGATCTGGTAATCGAAGCGATTGCCGAACGTATGGACTGGAAACTTGATCTGTACAAGAAGATCGCCCCTTTTCTGGCGCCGCACGCGATTGTTGCGTCCAACACCTCCGGCTTGTCGATCACGCAATTGAGTGAGGCGCTGCCGCAGGAGATCAAGCCACGCTTCTGTGGCATCCATTTCTTCAACCCGCCACGCTACATGATGCTGGTGGAATTGATCAACACGCCGACCACCGAGCCGCAAATCCTGGACGATCTGGAAACGTTTGTTACCAGTGTTCTGGGCAAAGGCGTGGTGCGCGCCAAGGACTCACCCAACTTCATTGCCAACCGCGTTGGCATCGCCGGCATGCTGGCCACCATGAAGGAAGTGGCCAATTTCGGCCTCAGCTACGACATGGTGGATGACCTCACCGGCAAGAAGCTTGGCCGTGCCAGTTCTGGCACTTTCCGCACCGCCGATGTGGTGGGTCTGGACACCATGGCCCATGTCATCAAGACACTGCAGGACACGCTCAGCCTTGATGTCGATCCTTTCTATGAAAGCTTTGCGACGCCTGAGGTGCTCAAGACCTTGCTCGAAATGGGCAATCTGGGGCAAAAGACCAAGGCGGGGTTTTTCAAGAAGGTCGGGCGCGATGTGATGCGCTTCGAACTCGATTCAAAAGAGTACGTACCGGCTGGGCAAAAGGCCGATGAAGTCTACGCCCGCATGCTTAAAAAACCTGCGGCACAGCGTCTGCCGTTGTTGCGCAACAGCGAAGGCGCACAGGGACAATTCCTGTGGGCCATTCTGCGCAACAGTTTTCACTACTGCGCAGTGCATCTGGCCTCGATTGCCGACAACGCGCGTGACGTGGACTATTGCATGCGCTGGGGGTTTGGCATGAAGCAAGGCCCGTTTGAGCTGTGGCAGGAAGCCGGTTGGCTGATGGTGGCCAACATGATCAAGGATGATATTGACGCGGGAAAGGCTCTGTGCAAGGCGCCGCTGCCGGACTGGGTCTTCCAAGGGCCGGTGGCTGACGCTGGCGGCGTGCACACGCCGCAAGGTTCATGGAACCCATCGACCGGACAATTTGTTCCGCCACGCAGCCTGCCGGTCTATGCGCGCCAACACTTTCCCGAAAGTGTGCTGGGAGCCAATGCACCGGCAGCGCAGAGCGCCGGCAAGACCTTGCACGAGGATGAAGCTATCCGTCTGTGGACACTGGATGACCAAGTGCTGATTGCCAGCATCAAGACCAAGATGCACGCCATCAGTCCGGGTGTGGTGGAGGGCTTGCTGCGAGGCATTGAACTGGCCGAGGCTGGCTACGAGGGGCTGGTGGTCTGGTCGCCTGACGAGATGTTCTCGGCCGGTGCTGATCTGCAAGCTATGCTGCCGGCCTTCATGATCGGTGGCGCCGCAGCCATTGACGGCGCTGAGGCCGAGATGCAGCAGGCCATGCTCAGCCTGCGCTATGCCAACGTCCCCGTGGTGTCTGCGGTGCGTGGTCTGGCATTGGGGGGTGGCTGCGAACTGGCAGTCTATTCAGCCAAGCGCGTCGTTGCCATGGAAAGCTATATCGGACTGGTCGAAGTCGGTGTCGGCCTGGTACCAGGTGCTGGCGGGCTGACGTACATCGCCCGGCGTGCGGCCGAGAACGCGGCTGCATCTACCGGCAAGGACTTGCTGCCCTTCCTGACGGAAGGCTTTACGGCCGCGGCCATGGCCAAAGTGGGAACCAGCGCGCTGGAGTCACGCAGGCTCGGCTACGTTCTGGAAAGCGACGTGATCGTTGCGCACAAGGACGAATTGCTGTTTGTAGCGATCAACGAGGCCAAGGCGATGTTCATGTCCGGCTACCGGGCTCCGCACAAGCGCATGTTTCAGGTGGCAGGTCGTAGCGGTGTGGCCACCATCAAGGGCTCGCTCGTGAACATGCGCGATGGCGGCTTTGTCAGCGCTCACGATTTCCATATTGCCGGCCTGATTGCTGAAGTCGTGTGCGGCGGTGATGTCGATGCCGGCAGTGTGGTGACAGAAGAGTACGTGATGGCGCTGGAGCGCAAGGCGTTCTGCTCGTTGCTGACGCATCCCAAGACACAGGAACGCATCATGGGAATGATGTCAACCGGCAAGCCGGTCAGGAACTAAGGATGGTCTGCACAACCCCCGCCAAAGCGAGAGTTGATGGTCAAACAGTTACTCAATGAATCACAAAACGCGATTTCACCGAAATTCCGAGCATATTGGCTCGG
>CAIYGK010000571.1 GCA_903925725.1 uncultured beta proteobacterium
CTCGTCACCGGGCGCTTTGACCCCGAGACCAAGAAGGCGGTCTGGCCCAGCACCGGCAACTACTGTCGTGGTGGCGCCTACATCTCGCGCCTGATGTCCTGCCCCAGCGTGGCCATCCAGCCGCAGGGTATGTCCAAGGAGCGCTTCGAATGGCTGCGCACGATGGCCGAGGAAGTGATTGCCACGCCCGGCTGCGAGTCGAATGTGAAGGAAATTTTCGACAAGTGCATCGAGCTCGAGCGCACGCGTCCCGAGGCCGTCATCTTCAACCAGTTCGACCAGCTTCCCAATTCGCTCTGGCACTACAACGTGACCGGACCAGCCATGGAAGAAGTGTTTCGCAAGATCGCCAGGCCCGGTGATGTGGTCGCCGGTGCGGTGCTGTCCTCCGGATCGGCCGGAACCATGGCCGCAGGCTCCTATGTGCGCGACACGTTCCCGGGCGCCAGGGTGGGCGTGGCCGAGGCACTGCAATGCCCCACCATCCTGGAAAACGGTTTTGGTGACCACCGCATCGAAGGCATTGGCGACAAGCACATTCCCTGGATCCACAACATGCGGGAAACCGATGCGGCCATCGGCGTCGATGACGAGTTACCGATCCGTTTCATCCGGCTTTTCAACGAGCCGGCGGGCCAGAAGCTGCTGGCGGAAAACGGTGTCAGCAAAGAGGTTCTGGAAAAGCTCGAATGGATGGGAATATCGAGCATCGGCAACATGATCGGTGCCATCAAGTTCGCCAAGTACTACGAGCTCGGAGAAAGCGACGTCGTCTTCACCGTGTTCACCGATTCGATGGCGATGTACCAGAGCCGTCTGGAAGAACTCAACGCCGAGCGCGGCGTCTACGATCAACGTCAGGCCGATCGCGATTACGACCGCCTGTCAGGCATCTCGCTGGACTATGTGCTCGAGCTCTCGCAGGTGGATAAGCGCCGCGTGCACCAGCTGAAGTATTTCTCCTGGGTCGAGCAACTCGGCAAGAGCGTGGAAGAACTGCGCGCCCAGTGGGACGATCATCGCAATTACTGGGGCTGTCTGCGCACGCAGAGCACTGAGCTCGATGTGATGATCGAGGAGTTCAACGCCGAAGCCGCTAAATAGGCTCTGGCAGCAGCGCCGCAAGACCACCGTCGGGCTCAAAGCGGGCGTTGCGAAAGGTCAGGCGCGTGGGGCCGGACCAGGCGCGCTCGGCTACCGGATGGCGTGGATCACCGGGGTAACAGATGACACGCTGGCCATCCTGGTTGAAGGGTGAGGGTTCAATCAGCGCCGGTGGCCGGCTGCGGGCCGCTGCGAGGATTGCGGCGACGCTTCCAAAGTGGGCCAACTGACTCAGAGTGAGGATCTGCGGTGGCGCCATCTCGATCTGGTTATCCCAATACTGCAGCAATGCTTGAGCGGGACTGAGCCATACGGTTTCGGTGGCTTCATGGTCGTCATGCAGTGCCTCCTGCCCCTGCGGCGTTTGCGCCACGAAGAAGCGCGTGTCAAAACGCTTGTGTGTGAGCGATGCCACGCGTGGCGTGATCCAGCGCGACCAGGGGACCAGATGGCGCGTCTCCAGTGGCAAACCCAGTTGATGCAGCACACTGATGAACCCCTGCCCGGCTCGCAACATCGTACGCGCCTTCTGAAAGGCTTGCGGAGCAACACCCTCGCACAGCAACAGGCCACATTCCTCAAAAGTTTCGCGCAGGGCCGTGATGTACAGGGCAGCCGCGGTCTTCGAGTCCAGATCCTCCTGCCTGAGCGCCCGCTGCAAGAGCTGCAGCGGCTGGTCGAAAAGTTCTTCTGCCACTTCAACGTCCGCGCTGTCGAGCTTGCCGCCGGGAAACACGTGAACGCCGCCGAGCACTTTGGAATTGCCGTGTCGGCGCATCATCAGCACCTCGGGCCCGAGCGCGCCATCACGCAGCAGCATCACTGTGGCCGAGTCTAGCGGCGCCGTGTGGACTTCATCAGAGTGGATTTCAAGGGCCATGGTCCGCATTGTCAGGGACGTCTGCACGACCTGCTGTCGCCATCGGGCAAGAAATCGGTTTAAATCGGCCCATGAACACTGCAAGCAAAAGTCTTTCACGACGCCCTGCGCGACGCTTCTGGGGCTGGGGAGCGGCAGATACCGTGCTTGACACACGCGAGCAGGCCACCATCAAGTTCATGGTCGAGCAGTTGGGCGGCCAGTTTGCCGCGCTGGCGCCACCGGCCGTGCAAGACTTCACTCTGCCCGCGCCCCGAATTACAGCGCCGGCAACGCTCTCGGCCATGTTCTCCAGTGCACCGCTGGATCGGCTCAATCACGCTTATGGCAAGAGCTACGCCGACTGCGCGCGCATGTGGCTGCGCCAAGTTCCCCGTCCACCGGACTGGGTCGCCTATCCGGACGACGAACAGGCCGTGATCGACATCCTGGACTGGGCCGCGCGCAGCAAGGTTGCTGTCATTCCTTACGGCGGTGGAAGCAGCGTTTGCGGAGGCGTGGAGCCGGCGGTCGGGCAGGACTACGTCGCTGCCATTTCTCTGGATATGGAACGCCTGGGCCAGGTGCTGGAGGTGGACACGGTGAGCCGCGCTGCACGCATCCAGGCCGGCGCCTATGGCCCTGACATCGAGGCCCAGTTGCGCGCGCACGGCCTGACGCTGCGCCACTTCCCGCAGAGCTTTGAGTTCTCCACGCTTGGCGGCTGGATTGCCACGCGCGCCGGCGGTCACTACGCCACGCAGTACACGCACATCGACGACTTTGTGGAGTCCACGCGCATGATCACCCCTGCGGGGCTGCTGCAGACAAGGCGTCTGCCGGCATCAGGTGCCGGACCGGCGCCGGATCGGCTGGTGCTGGGCAGCGAAGGCACGCTGGGCGTCATCACGGAAGCCTGGATGCGCCTGCAGGCCAAGCCGAAGTTTCGCGCTTCGGCCTCGGTCAAGTTCGGCGACTACTTTGCCGGCGCGCGTTGCCTGCGCGCGCTCGCGCAGTCGGGCCTGAACCCGAGCAACTGTCGGCTGCTTGATCCGATGGAAACAGTCTTCTCCGGCGTGGGCGACGGTCGCCAGGCGATGCTGGTGCTTGGCTTTGAATCAGCAGATCATGCGCTGAACGCGTGGATGGAGCGCGCGCTGGAACTGGTGCGCGATCATGCCGGCGAGTACGACGCGGCAGCGGTCGAGCGCTCGATGGCCAGCGAAGGCACGCAGGAA
>CAIYGK010000572.1 GCA_903925725.1 uncultured beta proteobacterium
AGTCGGCCGCACCCAGCTCCAGACCTTCTCCCTCGGAGGCACCCATCGACTTGGCAGTCAAAAATATGACCGGGATGTGTTGCAGTGCCGGGTCAGCCTTGAGCCGGCGGCAAACCTCAAAGCCGTCCATCACCGGCATCATCACGTCAAGCAGAATCAGGTCCGGCGGTGCCTTGGCCGCAGCGGCTAGTCCAATGGCACCGGAGGTGGCAATTTGCAGATTGAAGTCAAGCGTCAACGCGGCCGCGAGCACTTGCAAGTTGGCCGGCGTATCGTCAATCGCCAGAATTCGGGGTTGGTGTTTTTCAAGATTCAATCGGTTCCCCTTGCCAAGTGGGGTTGGCCATGATGGATTGCAGTTCACTCAGCGCGAGTTCAAACTGGTATTCCCGCAGCGCAGCGGCAGCACGCACCAGCAACGGCGCCAAGCTCGTTCCCGCCACGGCCTGCTGCAAGTCCTTGAAACGCTCGATCGCGCTGAACTCAATGTCTTCCAGCATCGGTTCGAGTTCGCGGACCAAGCTTTGCACCCGTGCCACATCAATGGGCCGGCAGGGCGCGGTGGCGGCGTTGCCTGCGGCAGGTGCGGCGTCGGGCAGCCATCGGGCGAGCATGGCCTTGAGCGCAGCAAAGGACACCGGCTTGGTCAGCACATCGTCCAGGCCGGCGGCCAGGCAGCGACGATGATCTTCCTCAAAAGCGTCGGCCGTCAGGGCAATGATGCTGCGCCGGGCCCGCCCGTTTTGCCGTTCCCATTGGCGAATTCTTTCGGTGGCTGCATAGCCGTCAAGCCGCGGCATGTGCAGGTCCATCAAAATCAGGCTCGCCGACTCACCCTGCGCAATGGCGGCAAATCCCTGTTCTCCATCTTCAACCGGGCGTACCTCGATGCCGAGCTGACCCAGCAGAATCTGAATCAGACGCCGATGGTCTGCGTTGTCCTCCACCAACAGCACACGCTCGCCGCGCGGGCTTGGCAGCGCAAGACTGGGGAGATCCGGCTCCGCCGGCGCTGCCAGCAGCGCCTCAGACGCGCCAGCACTGGCTGGCGCAATACAAACCCGAAACCAGAAGCGCGAGCCGACGCCGGTTTCGCTCTCAACGCCTGCCTCGCCGTCCATCAACTGGGCCAGCGTGCGCACCAGCGACAGGCCCAGACCGGTGCCACCAAACTTGCGCGTGCTGGAGGTATCCACCTGCGAAAAGGGCAGAAACAGTAGTGTCTGCTTGTCCGGGTCAATGCCAATTCCGGTGTCGCTGACGGCAAACTCAAGCGTGGCGCCTTGCCCGTTGCGGGTGAGTTCCCGCACTTCGATCTGGATGCGCCCGTGCTCGGTGAACTTAATGGCGTTGGCCACCAGGTTGGAGAGCATCTGGCGCAGGCGATGGGTGTCGCCCAGGTAGCGGCCTGCGGGGCCGCTCCAATGGACCTCGATGGGCAAGCCCTTGGCTTGCGCCGCTTGCGTAAACAGCGCTTGCACCTCGGTCATCAGCTGGGCTGGCGCCAGGGGACTTGCTTCAAGCTCAAGTTTGCCGGCCTCTATTTTGGAGAGGTCAAGGATGTCGTTGAGCAGGGTCATCAAGGTCTGGCCCGAGCGGTAAATGGTGTCGGCATAGTCGAGCCGGTTGGCCTCTGCCAGATTGGGCTGGCACAGCACCTGCGCCATGCCCATGATGCCGTTCATCGGGGTGCGGATTTCGTGGCTCATGGTGGCCAGGAAGCGGCTCTTGGCTAGGTTCGCCGATTCGGCATCGTCCCTGGCAGCCGTCAGTTCTAAGGCACGCTTTCCTTTCTCGTCGTTCTGGAACGTCAGCTCGTC
>CAIYGK010000573.1 GCA_903925725.1 uncultured beta proteobacterium
CATCAGCAGCTTCCACTTGGCGCCCTGGCGCGGCTCGATCTTGCCGTTGGCTTTGCGATGCCAACCACCATTCCATTTGTCCTGGTTTTCCCATTCCTTCGGATAGCCGATGCCGGGCTTGGTTTCGACGTTGTTGAACCAGGCGTATTCCATGCCTGGTCGGCTGGTCCAGACGTTCTTGCAGGTGACGGAACAGGTGTGGCAGCCAATGCACTTGTCCAGATTCAGCACCATGCCGATTTGTGCGCGAATTTTCATGCTGCTGCTCCTTCTTCTTCCAGCCAGTCGATCTTGTTCATCTTGCGCACGACGACAAACTCGTCGCGGTTCGTGCCTATGGTTCCGTAGTAGTTGAAGCCGTAGCTGAACTGCGCGTAGCCGCCAATCATGTGCGTCGGCTTGAGAACAATGCGCGTCACCGAGTTGTGGATGCCGCCACGGGCGCTGGTGATCTCTGATCCCGGGGTGTTGATCATTTTTTCCTGTGCGTGGTACATCATCACCATGCCCGGATTGACACGCTGGCTGACGACGGCGCGAGCGGCGATGGCGCCGTTCAGGTTGAACAGCTCGACCCAGTCGTTGTCCACAATACCTGCGCGCTTCGCGTCGTCCTCGCTGAGCCAGACCACCGGACCGCCACGATTGAGCGTGAGCATCATCAGGTTGTCGCTGTAGGTGGAGTGGATGCCCCACTTCTGGTGCGGCGTGATGAAGTTCAGCGCAATCTCGGTGTTGCCGTTGGGCTTGATGCCCTGAATATCGGCCGTAGTCTTGAGGTCCACCGGCGGCCGGTAGCTGCAAAAGCCCTCACCTAAGGCCGTCATCCAGGGGTGGTCCATGTAGAACTGCTGACGCCCGGTGAGGGTGCGCCACGGAATCATCTCGTGCACATTGGTGTAGCCGGCGTTGTAGGACACGGTCTCGGACTCGATGCCGCTCCAGGTCGGGCTGGAGATGATCTTGCGCGGCTGCGCCTGGATGTCGCGGAAGCGGATCTTCTCGTCTTCGCGGTGAATCGCCAGGTGCGTGTGGTCCAGGCCCGTCTGCTTTCCCAACGCGTCCCAGGCCTTGACCGCGACGTGACCATTGGTCTCGGGCGCCAGCTGCAGTATGACCTCGCAAGCGTCGATGTCAGTCTCGATTTTCGGCATACCGCAGGAAATACCCTCGGCCGTCTGCAATCCGTTGAGCTCGCCGAGTTGCTTGACTTCGGTCTGCGTGTTCCAGGCAATTCCCTTGCCACCGTTGCCGACCTTGTTCATCAGCGGGCCCAGCGCCGTGAAGCGTTTGTAGGTGTTGGGGTAGTCACGCTCCACCACCGCCATATTGGGCGCCGTCTTGCCGGGGATTAGGTCAATCTCGCCGCGCTTCCAGTCCTGCACACCAAAAGGCTGTGCCAGTTCCGCCGGTGAGTCGTGCATCAGTGGCGAGAGCACCATTTCACGCTCAACACCCAGATGACCGACGCAGACTTCGCTGAACTTCTTGGCAAAACCCTTGTAGATTTCCCAGTCACTGCGCGACTGCCAGGCCGGATCCACCGCCGTGGACAGCGGATGGATGAAGGGATGCATGTCGCTGGTGTTGAGATCGTTCTTCTCGTACCAGGTCGCCGTGGGCAGCACGATGTCGGAGTACAGACAGGTGGTGCTCATGCGGAAATCCAGCGTCACCACCAGATCAAGCTTGCCCTCGGGCGCCTTGTCGTGCCAGACCACTTCGGTCGGTTTCGCATCGTCCTGCCCAAGGTCCTTGCCCTGCACGCCGTGCGACGTACCGAGCAGGTGTTTCAGGAAATACTCGTGGCCCTTGCCGCTGGAGCCCAGAATGTTGGAGCGCCAGACAAACATATTGCGCGGCCAGTTGTCCGGATGATCCGGGTCTTCGCAACTCATGGCGAGCGAGCCGTCCTTCAAGCTCTTGACCGTGTAGTCTTTGGCATCCAGGCCGGCTGCGGCTGCGTCACGCACCACCTGCAACGGATTGGTCTTGA
>CAIYGK010000574.1 GCA_903925725.1 uncultured beta proteobacterium
CAGGGGTCGAAGGAGTGAATGGTGCGCAGCACTTCCAGTGGCTTCTCAACGTCGGCAATCGGGGTGCCCATCAACGAGGCTTCATACGGCCCCGGCTCGTCTTTTTCGTTCCTGGGGCAGGCATTCCAGGTCGAGGGCACGACGCACTGGTAGTTTTTGATCTTGCCGTTGTCGATGACCACCCAGTGCGACAGCGCACCGCGCGGTGCCTCGTGAAAGCCCACGCCCATGACTTCGTCCTTGGGAAACACCGGCTTGTTAAAGGTGGTGAGATCGCCCTTGCCCATGTTGGTCAGCAAGGCGGTCCATTGATCCGTCAGCATATCGACGTTCATACAGCAGGTGACGGCGCGCGCCGCGTGACGACCGATGGTGGAATGCATCGCTTCCAGACCAATCTTGGTTTTGGCCAGTGCAGATACCGTTTCGAGCGCAGCTGTAGCGTACTTGGTGGTGGGCGCATGACCGGCCGCCAAGCCGTTCAAAACCCGTGCCAGCGGGCCGACTTGGGCCACCTTGCCGTAAAACGTCGGGGACTTCATCCAGGAATACTTGGCATCATCTTTGAAGTCTGTGTAGTTCGGCGCGGTTTCGCCCTTGTAGGGATGCAAGGCACCGGCTTTGTCGTAGTTGTACCAGGAGTGCTTGACCGACTCTTCGACGCCTTTGATCCAGTACTCATCATTGAACGACGAAATCGGTTTGCGTTTGGCCAGATCACCGCCTTCAATGAAACCACCGGGGAAGGCAAACTGCGTGCCCTTGGTATCCAGCGGAATATCTGGCACCGACAGGTAATTGGTGACACCCTTGCCGATTTGCGTCCACTCCGGGTAGAAAGCGCCGACGGCTGCCACATCGATCAGATAGACATTCTTGACGAAGTCGGCCAGCCCATCGATCCAGCCCTTGATCGCCAACAGGCGTTCCACCGTCAACACCGCCTGCGAGTCGGTGGCCAGCGGATTGGAGACGCCGCCGACTGCCACATTCTGTATGTGTGGTGTCTTGGAGCCGAGAATGGAAACAATCTTGTTGGCATGGCGCTGAATTTCGAGGGCTTGCAGGTAGTGCGCCACCGCCATCAAGTTGACCTCGGGCGAGAGCTTCATCGCCGGATGACCCCAGTAGCCGTTGGTGAAGATACCGAGTTGCCCGCCGTCGACAAAATGCTTGAGCCGCTCATGCACGCGGCGCATTTCGTGTTTGCTGTTGAGGTGCCAGGATGAAAGGCTTTCTCCCAGAATGGAGGTTTTGTCGGGATCGGCTTTGAGTGCCGAAGTCACATCAACCCAGTCAAGTGCTGATAGATGGTAAAAGTGAACGATGGCGTCATGTACCGAGTGCGCCAGAATGATGAGATTGCGGATGTGTTGCGCGTTGAGCGGAATCTCCATCTTCAACGCGTTTTCAACCGCGCGCACCGAGGTGATGGCATGCACCGTGGTGCAGACGCCGCAGATGCGCTGGGTAATGGCCCAGGCGTCGCGCGGGTCACGCCCGAGCAGGATGAGTTCCACGCCACGCCACATCTGGCCCGACGACCAGGCCTTCTGCACCTTGCCGCCATCAATATCGAC
>CAIYGK010000575.1 GCA_903925725.1 uncultured beta proteobacterium
CTCAGCATCTCGAACAGCATGGCCTCCAGCACGGCAGGCAAACCCTGGCCACCGTCTTCCGGCGCCGCAGCGAGTGCTGGCCAGCCGGCCTGCCAGAAGGCCTGGTAGGCATCCCGAAAACCCGGTGGCATGGTGACCGCGCCATCGCTCCAGCGCGCGCCGGTTTCGTCACCAACGCGGTTCAACGGTGCAATCACGCTGGCCACAAACTTGCCCGCTTCATCCATCAGCTGCGTCATCAGCTCGGCGTCCACTTCGGCGTGCGCTGGCAGCTCCTGCAACTGACGCTCAGCGTGTACGACCTGCGTCAGTACATAAAGCATCTCATCGGTACGGGGTTTGTACAGCATCTTTGTCAGTGCTCTTGAGCGTTCAGAAATTCGCAAGCGCAAGTCTCGGGCGCATGTGGGCCGCGGGCGCTGTGGTGGGTGACTCCGCGGATGTCCCCCGGCCTGCGGCCTCCGCCTTTATTTGGCAAAACCCCAAGTCCACGCTGCGTCACCCACCGCAGCGCCCGCTGCGACGAACTCAGTGGCTTGTCCTGGCGGCACACCCACACTGCTTGAAAGATCAGGTTGGTGGGGTACTCAGCGCAGCGGCATAAAGGAGGAGTCCGAAGGACGGGGGACAGCCGCGGAGCTGAGTGCCGCATCAGCCTGATCCACCAGTGGTGCTGCGCAGAATCGGGGCAGTCTTTATCTCTGGCGAAATCCATAAATTTCACTGGCACAACGCCTTGATCATCTGCGGCACAGCAATCGCCCGGATCCGGTCCTCGCCCGGCAGTCGGATGCAAAAGGCCCGTGTTTCTACGCCCTCGCACAGCACGTCTTCACCGCGCATGATGACGTGGCGGAACAGGAAGGCTTTGTTGCGCCACTCCTGGATGTTGGTGTGAATTTGCAGTGTCTCGCCATAGGTGGCCGGGCGCATGAACTTGACCTGGATCTCCAGCAGCGGGTCGCCGAAGATACCGGTGGTCTTGATCAGTTCTCGCCAGGGCGGCAAGCCGCACTTCATGAAGAAGTGCAGCGACGAGGCATCCATCCATTTCGCAAAATTGGGAAAGAAGACGATGCCTGCGGGGTCGCAGTCACCGAACATCACATTGACTTCGTAAATAACAGTTTTGCTCATGGGACCCAGTTTAGCGGCCGCTGACACGCAGTACCAATGCCACCGCGGAGTCGCCCGCAGCACAGCCGCCAAAGGCGCCGATGCCGCCGCCACGCAGCGCCAGTTCCTCGATCAGCTCAATCACACTGCGCAAGCCGGTCGGGCCTTGCGGATGGCCCCAGATCAGGGAGCAGCCGTAGTTGTTCATCTTTTCCAACGGGAAGCCGGTCTCGCGTGCAAAGGCAATGTCGTTCACGGCAAACGGGTTGTGCGTCTTGACGGAATCGAGGTCCTTGAGTTCGAGTTTGGCGTTCTTCAGCGCTGCCATGATGGCCGGTGCCACGGCCATTGGCATATGACCTTTCTCGACACGCGCCTGGCCAAAGCCAAGCAGTTCGACGACGATGGACTTGTCGAGTGACACCTCATCAGCCTGCTCGCGCGTCGTGACGATGACACCCGCATTGCCATCGGCCGGATGTGTTTGCGAGCCAAAGGTGACAGTGCCACCCGGTTTGACGGGTTTGAGTCTGGCTAGCCCTTCCACGGTGGTGGCGAAGATGCCGTCGTCGGCGCTCAGCGTACCGATCTGTTTGCGAAAGCCCGAGTCGGTGATGGGCGCATCGACCATGTAGCGGCGCTGGAAGGCGCGGTCTTTGGCCAGCGCTTCCTGGTACTGGGCGTAACGTGCCAGCGCCACATCGTGTTGTTCTGCGGTGCTGATGGAGAACTTTGTTGCCACGTTTTCCGCTGTGTCGAGCATCGCGTTTCGGGCGTAGGGGTCCATGGCAAAGTTGTCCAGCACCCAGCGCTCGGTGATGCCGGTGCC